>DATARE010000246.1:0-27748 GCA_036264295.1 Micropepsaceae bacterium
CGCGCAAGATTTCAGAAAATCACGTCCCCATGGCTTCGCCACGAACCGAAAACGCCGACACCATCGTTGCGCTGGCGTGCGCCATACACCGTTTCCATGTGGACGCGGTTTCGCCCGCCGCCATACGTCAAGCCCAATTGCTGCTGCTCGACACGGTGGGCTGCGGCTTTGCCGGACGCGATGACTCCGTCGCATGTGGCATAGCGAATTCGATCTTGCGCGATGGTGCCGGTTACGAATGCGCGCTGATCGGACGAACGCAACGTGCATCGGCGGCAAATGCGGCATTGGTGAATGGCGTGGCAATTCGCGCCACCGATTTGAATGATTACGCGATCGATAATTCCTCGGGCCAACCCGAAACCGCCGGTCATCCCAGCGACAATATCCCGGTGGCATTGGCGATAGCATCGGCACGCGGGCGTTCCGGAGCGGAGACGCTTGCCGCGATTGTGCTCGGCTACGAGTTGTATGCCCGTCTTCAAAAACGGATGAATCGAGGCGGCGTCTGGGACGGCGTAACCGTGACAGGTCTGGTCGCGCCTGCCATGGCCGGCTGGTTGATGGGATTGGACGAGACCAGGCTCGCCCACGCTTTGGCATTGGGTGCGGCGCGCGCGGTGACGCCCGCAATCGTGCGAACCGGCCACATCTCCGCGACAAAATCCATCGCCAATGGTCTGGTGGCACAATCCGGCGTTCAAGCCGCGCTGATGGCGGAAGCCGGCATCACCGGGCCGCTTGCGATTCTGGACGATCCGCGCGGACTTCGCGACCTGTTCTCACAAGCCGACGCCAGTGCGGTGACGACTCCCCTTCCGAACGAGGGCGCCATTATGCGGGCGCACATAAAAGCCTATCCGTGCATCAACACCGGGCAGGGAGCGGTTGCCGCTGCGCTGAAACTTCGCACGATCCTGGACGATCCTGCGGACATCGCCCGCATTGAAATCATCATGGCCGATTATCCGATTGTCCGGCGCCAGCAGGAAGACGATGCCCGCACCCATCCGCAGTCGCGCGAGGCCGCCGATCACAGCTTCCCCTTCCTGGTTGCCGTGACACTGCTTGATGGCGCATTCGGCGTTGCGCAATTCGAGGGCGAACGCTGGCACGACGCAAACGTCAAAGCCCTGATGAAGAAGATCACGATGCGCCGCGATGAAAGCTGGAATACCCGCGCCCCGGGTGCGTTTCCTTGCACGCTTCGGGCGCAAACCCGCGATGGGCGCGAACTCGCGGTCGAAGTGCATTACCCGCCGGGCTTCTCCAAAGACGGGCTTGACGAACGCATCGTGATGGAAAAGTTTCACGCCATCACTGCACGGCTGCTCGACAATTCCGCACGCGCAGCAATCGTGGACGCGGTGATGGAATTCCACCATAGTCGAACGACATCGGCACTCGACACCGCAATCGCCATAGAGGGGACAAAACCGTGAGCGAAGACATTCTGGATCAATGCGACGGCAACACACTCACCATCACGCTCAACAACCCCGAACATGGCAACGCGCTGAACGATACCGGCATTGGGCATTTGACATCTTTGTTGCAGGGCGCGGCCGCTCGGGCCCGGCTTGTGGTGTTGAAGGCGGCTGGCGCCGATTTCTGCGCCGGCCGTTTGGCTCCGCGCGGGGCGGCGGCGCCAAAGCTCGAGGCATTGCAGGTCCGCCGGGGCCGCGACGTGGTGTTCAATTGCTATGCCGCGTTTCGCGAATCACCCATTCCGATCATTGCCGCCGTGCAGGGTCGCGCGCTGGGCTTTGGCTGCGCCATCGCCTGCTGTGCCGATATCACCATTGCTGCGGAAAACGCGCGCCTGCAGATGCCGGAATTCGGCCAAAACATCATGCCGACCATTGCGATGTCGGCTTTGCTCGGAAAGGTTACACAAAAGCAATTGATGTACATCGCCTACTCTACGGCAGAACTCAGCGCCGAACGTGCGGAGCGCCTTGGTCTTGTTAGCGAAATTGCGTTTGGCACCACACTGGACGCAGCGGTTAACCGTATCTGCGCGCAAATCCTGAAGGCACCGCAACCGGCGGTTCTCGCCATCAAGGAATATGCGCGCGTCGCGCCATCGATGGATATCCGCGGCGCGGTGGATTATGCGCGCAGCCTGCACGCGGTGATTAACTCATCGAGCGAAATGAGGCCGCAATGAGGCAAAGTTTCGCAAAGTGTGACGCGGAAGATCATCCGACACACACTTGACAGTCTTCACACGGAACAACTGCGACAAGTGTTCGCACGCGCGTCGCGGCGCGACGTAAAGCCACACGAAGGATTGATTAATCTCATCATTCGGTACTGGTCGACGCAGGCGGCACTCGTGCTATAAGCCCGCCCCGCAACCTGATGCAGAGAACCGATTCCAATGAGCAAGTTCATGACCAAAGCAGCTGGTGGTTTTGCTGCCGTCGTCCTCCTCGCCGCGTCTGCTTATGCACAAGCGCCCGCTCCGGCCGCTGGTGGCGATGGCCCGCCGGTGTTGGCAAGCAAACTCGCTCCCGCGAAGGGCGGCAGCTTGCGCATGCTCGTGACGTCGAGCGTCTTTTCGTCCGGTACCGAACTTGACGACAGATTCACGCAGAACGGCGACAACATGTCCCCGTCGATTTCTTGGTCGAAGGGCCCGGCCGGCACGCAATCTTATGCCGTGCTGACCGAGGATTCCGGCGTGAACCGCCACGATCCGATCGTGCACTGGGTCATTTACAACCTGCCCTCCACGACGACGAGCCTGCCGCAGAACGTGCCTGGCGATGCCACACTCGAGAATGGCGCAAATCAAGGCAAGAACGTGCGCGGCGCTGTCGGCTATATCGGCCCCAAGCCGCCGGCCGGCCAGACCCATCCCTATCACTTCCAGGTTTTCGCGCTGAACACCCGGTTGAATATCGATCCGGCGATGGCGGATCGCGCCGCCGTCGTTGCGGCGATGCGGAACCATGTCCTTGCGCAGGGCGATCTGGTGGTGAATTACACCGGAAAATAACCGGCCCTGTCGGTTTTATATACGGATGGCGCGCGTGGCATTCACGCGCGCCATTTGTTTTGGCGCCGTCTCCACCTCAAACCGGAATTTCGCCAAGAACGTCCGGCAATTGCGACAGGGACGTGACCATGAGATCGGGCGCTCCCGGAAGACGTTCCGCACGCTGACCATAACGGTTGCACCAGACGACCTTCATTCCGAAGGCCGAAGCCGCATAGGCATCCCAGCCATTGGACGACACGAACAGGATGGAGCCGGCAGGAACGCCCAGCCGGTCCACGGCGAGTTGATAGACGCGCGGGCTCGGTTTGAAGACGCCAACCTCCTCCACCGAAAAGACGGCATCGAACAGCGTGGCAGTTCGCGAATGCTCAACAATGGCGCTGAGCATCGCCGGCGAACCGTTGGAAAGAATGGCCGTCTTGAACCCGCGTCTCTTCAGGGCCGCAAGCGTTTCCACCACATCGGCAAACACGTCGAGCTGGAGATAAAGACTCATAAGTCTTTCGCGCAAACCGTCTTGCGCGAGCCCAAGACTGTCCAATGCAAAATCAAGCGCGTCACCGGTCACCTGCCAGAAATCGGCATGCCGCCCTTCGATGGCGCGCAGCCAAGTATATTGCAGCTGCTTATCCCGCCAGAGCACTGCCAATCGCTCGAAGTCGCTGCCCAGCACATCGCGGGCGCGTGCCGCTGCACTGGCGTAATCGAACAACGTGCCATACGCATCGAAGACGCAGGCGCGAATGCCTGTGAAAGGCTGCAACTGCATGATTGTCCGTTCCCTCTTTGGCGCGCTAGGATTTGGCAGTGTAACGGAGAAATGAAACATGTCCCGCAAATCCATCGCCTGCATTGCCTTGGCCGCCTTGGCCGTTCCGTCCCTCGTATTCGCGGCCGCGGCACCCAGCCTGACGCTGAGCAGCACCGATGTGGCCGCCGGCAAAACCATGGCGACCGAGCAGATTCTCAACGGCTTCGGCTGCACCGGCGGGAATGTCTCGCCGGGCCTGAAATGGGGTGAACCACCCGCCGGCACCAAAAGCTTCACATTGACCGTTTACGATCCGGATGCGCCGACGGGAAGCGGCTGGTGGCATTGGGTTGTCGTCGACATTCCTGCCACCGCGCGCGAATTGCCCAAGGGTGTGGGCAAAAGCGGCACCGTGAAAATTGCCGGCGGCGCGCGGCAGACCCGCACCGATTTCGGCACCTCCGGCTATGGTGGCCCTTGTCCGCCGCAAGGCGACAAACCGCATCGTTATGTGATCACGCTCAGCGCACTCGACATTGATAAACTGCCGGTGCCCGACGATGCGTCCGGCGCACTCGTAGGGTTCAATGTCGGCGCACACACGCTGGCCAAAGGAACCATGACGGCGATGTACGGCCGTTGACGGCAGCCACTCGCGGCCCGCGCAGCCGGAAAACCAGGCTGCGCGGCCTGTGCTATGATCGTTGTGCCGCTCAGACAGGATTCGGTCATGACCAAAGGCAGCTTCATATCCTTGACGGTCGCGGCGCTGCTGATTGCCGGAGGTGAGAATGCTTCCGCTGCGGAACCTGTCAGTTTGCCCCCTCCAGGTTTCCATCATCTGCATCTGAATTCCGTCGATCCCGAAGCTGCGATCGCATTTTACCTGAAGGAATTTCCCAGCACGTCGAAAACGACTTGGGGCGGACAGCCTGCGCTTGCTTCCCCCAACAATGTGCTGGTGCTGTTCACGAAGGTCGCCGCCGCACCGCTGGCCGATCCGCAGGCGACTGCCTATTGGCATTTCGGCTGGCACGTTACCGATGTGCGCAAGAATATGGATCTCTACAAGACCCGTCCGGAGGTCAAACTGGCGCCGCTCTTTACCACCGATGAAGGCGGCACGGTGTTGGTGAGCAGCGACACGTGGCCAGGGACCGGCGGGCTGCTGGGGCTTACCAAAGCGCAAATTGCCGATGCCAAATCAAAGGGTGTCACGCCGCGCGGTGGCGCAGGCTTTGCCTATATGCGTGGACCGGACGGCGCGTTGATCGAGTATCAGGGCAACATGCCGAAAGAACGCTTCAATCATGTGCACATGTATCAGGAAGATCCGTTCTGCGCGCAGATCTGGTATCAGCGCCATTTGAATGCGCCCTCGGCGCAGGCTCCCGCAGGTCTCGCGGCACGCCCAGAACCCAATTGCAAAGTTCAGCGGGCGCCATATCCCACTTGGCCTGCGCTCGAAAAGGACGGCATGTTTCGCACGCCTTCCGCGGGGGTGACGTTCGGCGATGTGGCAATGAACTGGTACATGCGTCAGACCGATACGCCTCTCGTCAGCACGCGCGGGCGTTTGATGGATCATGTCGGTTTAAGCGTCGGCAATCTGGACGCCTGGGTGGCGAAGCTCAAAAGCGAAGGCGTCAATTTCCTGGAAGAGCCTTACCGCCTCGGCGACACGCGCGCGGTGATGATCGAGGGGCCGAGCCATGAGGCAATCGAACTCGTCGAGGTGAAATGACTCCTGCCAAGCTTCAGCTTGATGATGCATTGTTACTTTTTCTTCATGAGAAGCTTGGCTGTATTCTGCAAAACATCAGAGAATTCCCGCCAGCTTTCTCAATAGAATTTCTCGGTTTAAGGATGGGCCAGCAGTCGTAACCCGTGCGGGGCGACCGGTGTAACGGCATCGTTCGACGGGAACGAATCTTTGCGAGGCATATCCGCCGCGAGGAGTTCTGACCATGTCGGGATTGCGCACGCTCACATTTTTTCTCATCGGCGCTTCGAGTCTTTTCGGCGCGCCTGCGGCATTCTCCCAGTCGGCGATTTCCATCTGCGATAGCGTCTGGAGCAACGGGGGCTGCTGGGCCAATACGATAACCAATCCGCCATCCTTCACACCGCCTGTGGATGGCGAACTCGTCAACATTGGGCCTTTGTCTACGATAACTCTCGACGTCGATGCACAGCCTTCCAATCTCAATGTCTTCGGAGCCTTTCTTCAGCCCACCAACAATCTCACCACCAGCGGCGTCGTGGTTGCGCCCGCCGGCGGCTCGGCTGCTGTCTACACCTTGTCGGGCGGGACTTTGAACGTCAGCAGCGCCAACACGTTCGGTATCGAAATCGGCGGCACGTTCACCCAAAGCGGTGGCGATGTCGTCGCGACGAACGGTATCGCGCTGTCGACAATTCCGCTGAGCGGACAGGTCGGCACCTACAATTTGAGCGCTGGAAATCTGAGCGCAAAAGGGCTGGTCGCCGGCAACGGTTCAAGTCCACTTGGAATCAATTCGGGCATCTTCAACCAAACCGGCGGCGCGGCGAAATTTTCGGGCCCCGTCATTTTTGGCGGGCCGCTCGATCCGGCTCCAATTGCGGGCGGCATTGGAACGCTGTCGATTAGCGACGGCACATTCGATGTCGAAAGCACCGTGGGCTTCGGAATGGTTGTCGGTGGCACCGGAACGGGCTCCGTGACGCAAACAGGCGGCACGGTAACGGTGGTAAGTGGCCCCGATACCGGAGGGCTCGAAATCGGGCGCAGCACCGGGGGCTCGGGCACCTATGTGCTGAGCGACGGCGAACTCAACGTCAATCGGGAATCGGTAGCGGGAAGCAATGCTTTTATGCTCGTGGGCAATGCGGGCACCGGCGCTTTCACGCAAACCGGAGGAAGCGTATCGGTCGAAGGGACGATTACATTGGGTTTCGCGGCAGGCGGCAGCGGGACCTACGATGTTTCAGGTGATAAGAGCCTGCTCGAAACCGAGCATCTTGTCGTGCGAAACGGCACGTTCACCCAAAGTGGCGGGCACGTCTCCGTCGACACCAATTCGCCCGGCCCGACGGGTGGCTCGCTGTCGATCTTCTCCGGCGGCGCTTACAATTTGTCAGCGGGCCTCGCCAATGATTCGCTCCTCGATGTGGAATTCACCGAAATCATCCAGGGTGGAATATTCACCCAATCGGGCGGGACAAATACCGTCGATGGGGCGCTCTCCATCAGCAATGGCGGTCAATATGTTCTCGGCGGTATCGGTTCGCAGCTTCATATCGGCGACGATGTTACGGTGAACAACGCATCCATTTCGCAAACCGGCGGCAGCGCGCAAGTGAATGGCGCTCTCAACATCGACGGTTCAGGCGGCGGCGTGGGCAGCTATTCGCTGGGTGGGCTCGGCAATCTCGCGGTCGCGGGCGAAGAAGTCATCGGGGACAGCGGCATCGGCAGTTTCGTTCAGACCGCCGGTACCAATTCGCTGGCCGGCGGTACGCTTACGCTCGGGAAGTCCCCCACCGGCAGCGGGACCTATCAACTGAGCGGCACGGCTTTGCTCGCAGCAGGCGGGGATGTCGTCGTGGGCGATGCGGGAACGGGCGTGGTCCAGCAAACCGGCGGTACGGCCATTATTGCAGGAACGCTGACGCTTGGCTCTGCCGGCGGAAGTCAGGGCACGTGGACATTGTCGGACGGCAAACTGACCGTCACGACAGGTGTCGTGGTCGGCGATACAGGTACGGGTGCTTTCACCCAGTCCGGCGGCATTGTGACGGTCGATGGTGATCTCTCCATTTCCGCCAAAGCCGGTTCATCGGGCACCTACACCCTGTCCGACGGGGCGCTGCAGGTCGCAGGCAATGTCAATATCGGTCTTGTTCCGGGCGTCGCGCCGTCGCTGTCCAATGCCATGGTCCAAACGGGCGGCACGAACCAGATAGCCGGGACGCTGAACGTGGGCGCTGGCGGCGGTGGCCGATACGATCTGAGCGGCGGCGCGCTTGTGGCCAAAAACGAAAATATCGGCGCCCCGGGCGCTGGAGTGGGTATTTTCAACCAGTCCGGCGGCGTCAACACGGCGACGGGTACGCTCACGATTGGCAACGGTGCCAGCATGTCGGGCACCTATAATCTCGCCAACGGCATTATCAATGCCGGCACACCCAAGACGCAGGGCCTCGTCAACAACGACACGCTGAACATTACCGGTGTCAGCCAGATCGCCGCCAACGTGCTCAACAATGCGACCGGAACGATCAAGGTCACCAATGCCACGCTGAACGTCACGGGAGCGGTGACGAATTTCGGGACAATCATTCTTGACCCCTCGAAGGTCACGTTGAGCGACCTCACCGTGGGTGCCACCGGCGTGATTCTCGCGGGCATCGGCGATGTCTTCGACATTCACGGCAACTTCATCAATGACAGCACTCAGAACACGCAGTGGAACACGGATGCCGCCGAACTCGATTTCACGGGCGGCGGCACGCATGTTTTCGGCCTTGCGGGCAAAGCATCGGCAGGATTTGGAGACAATTTCGCCTGGGACATACTGCGTATCGGAAGCTCCGACGTTCTTGATCTCGAAATCGGAAGCGGCAGCGCCCTGTATGTGAATTTTCTTGATGGCCTCGTCACTTCGGGCAATCTGGTTACCAATATCTTCGGTGGACCCGATCTGTTTCTCTATTATGACATGGCGAACAATCCGTTCCTCCACGGCAATTACTTGCTGCAAGGCGGCGGCGAATTGATCGCGTTCGGCGATGTCAATGGCGGTGGAAACGACGTACCCGAACCTCCAACTCTGGCGCTTGTGCTTGCGGGACTGTCATTCGCCGCGTCTGCTGGTTGGTGTCGCCGCAGGCGTGGCGCTATCGCGACGACCTCCAAAGGTCAAGGCGCAACGATGTGAAGAAAGCCCGGCTGCAGGGCTGCGGCCGGGCTTTCTCCGTCCACTGAGAATGCGCCGTTAGTTCTTGTGGTTCGCTTTGGCTTGGCGTTCGGCCTCCGCAGCTTGGCGGTCGGCTTCGGCTTTGGCGTAGAAAAAGCGCAATTCCTGCGGAGTTGGATTGCGGATAGAGCCAATGTTGAACATCGTATTGTGCTTTTGGCTGCTGAACCAGTTGGCGTCGGCGGGAGTAATAAAAGCAGCCGATAAAGCCAGGAAAGATATCGCCGTCATCAAATTTCTCATTATCCGCTCCTTGTTTTGCCGCCCCGAGAATGAAACGTCCCAATTGAAGCGGAATTGCGCAAAAACAAAGGTGTTAACAGGGCGGTCGAATCGCCGTTAGCCCGCCAATTCATCCGTAGTCCTGGCCGTGTGTTCCCAAATCGCCGCGGCGCCGCTTGCGGAAAACGGCTTTCGGTGGCAGGGTTTCCGCGAATCGCCGGAAGCTGCAGAATGAGCACGCATTCGGGTTACACACGCGAGCAGGCATCGCGCTATCGCCACGGGGCGATGGAAGCGATCAATTTGGCTGAACCGTGTGAAGACCTCGAACTCCGCGATGCCTATCTGTCGATTGCAAAAAGCTGGACCGAATTGGCAGACAAGATCGAAAAGCGGCTGCACGACAAGCGTGCCCCGAGCGGCCACTGAAATCCATTGTTGCCCATTAGTGTAGTGGCGCCGAAGCGAGATCCGGCGTGGTCTTCGGCGGCACGCGATGATGCGTCGCCTGCTCATAGGCATAACCCAGTTTGAGCAGCACCGGCTCGCTGTATGGGCGGCCGAAAAACGTGATCCCCACAGGGAGATTGTCCGACGTAAATCCCGAAGGCACCGTCATCGACGAGACGAACACAAGGAAGGTGTTGAGCGACGGCACGCCTTTCTGACTGACATAAGGCGGGTTGATCCCATCCTTTATCAGAGTGGGCTGATGTTCGACGGTTTTGTGCACGATGGCATCAAGCCGATTGTCGGCCATGACTTTCAGAATATTGGTCATCAATTGCGTCCGCGCCTTTAGATATTCCCCGAATTTGGCGGCGTCGGTTGGCGCGTACGGCGTCGTCCACAGGGTGCGCTTGTTCGCGGGGAAGCTTTGATCCAGCAGCGGTGAATTGGCGATATCCTGCCGGTTCTTGAACGGGCTGTTCGGATTGCGCGCGAGATAAAGCCGAAGCGCCTCGTCGGACGCCGTGGTGTCAGCCACGCGTTTTGTCAGAAGCATCTTCAGGTCCGGAATCACAATGGGATCGACAATCGTGGCGCCGGCGGCTTTCAACTCGGCGATATTCTTCTCGAAGACATCGTCCACCTTTTTGAAGTCGTCCGAGTCCGGTTCCGTCGCGACACCGATTGCCTCGCGCAATATGCCGATGCGAGCGCCCTTCAAACCGTTTCGGTCGAGATAGCGGGTGTAGCTTCCCTGCGTGTGTCCGAAGCCCAGTGCGGTCTGAGGATCTTCCGGATCGTAAGCCGCCATCGCATCCAAGAGCCGGGCGAGGTCGCGCACATTGCGCGCCATCGGCCCCATGGTGGCGAAATCGGTGGGATAGCCGTCCCACATGCCGGTTCGGCTCACGAGCCCTGATGTCGGCCGCATGGTGACGAGCGAATTCCAGCCGCCGGGCCGGCGGATGGACGCCACCGTTTCTTCACCCAATGCCACCGTGGCGAAATTCGCCGCAAGTGCGGCGCCGGACCCGCCGGACGAGCCGCCGACCGTGCGCTCCAGATCATAGGGATTGCGCGTGACGCCGAACATCGAGCCATAGGTGTCGCCGATGGCGAATTCGGAAAGCGTGGTTTTGCCCAGAATGATCGCGCCTGCTATGCGCAATTGCGCAACGACAAAGGCATCGCGCGTCGGCTTGTAGTCCTTGAACACCACGGTGCCCATGGTGGTCGGCAACCCGGCGACATCGATTTCATCCTTCACGAGAACCGGAATGCCGTGCATCGCGCCGACAAAGCCCGACTTCTTGTAGGCGTCATCCAGCCTGTCGGCATCTTCCAGGGCGTGGGGATTCAGCGTGATGATGGCGTTGATCTTCGGGCCTTGCTTGTCATAGGCGGCGATGCGATCCAGATATTTCTGGACGAGCTGATGGGCGGTCAATGTGCCGGCTTTATAGGCCGCATGGATGGTGTCGATGGACGTTTCCATGACCTGGAATGGTGCGGCCCTGGTCTGCGTCGGCGCTGCCTGCGCATACGCTACCCCGGCCGAGCCGAGGAGATTTGCACCGGCCACAATCGCGAAGACAATCGCTGATCCCCAATTCTTCATGGTTTTGGCTCCCCGTCGTGCGCCATTCCATATCGCATTTCGCGATGGCACGCTGCGATTGGAGTGCCAGGCTGGGGCAGAGTCAATTCGAGCCATATCGGTCTTTTGCGAAGCGCGGTAGGCTTGCGGATCGCCGCATACATGAGGAGTTGTGGCATGCCATCGAGAATGATTGCCTGCGCAGTTTTGGCCCAGACGATGATGGGCGCCTCTGCGCTGCACGCGGCGGAATACACGCTGATGCCCAGCCCCCAGACGGTTCAGATCGGTCATTTCGCCGCCAATATAAAGCCGGCACTCAGCATCAATTCTGGCGATATCGTTACCATCGAAACCGCTGCCGCGATGGAGCCGGACCAGATCGAGCAATCCGGCGAGGTCCCGCCCAGCGCAATTCCCCGCTATGTGCGCGACATTTATCGCGAGGTGAAGGATCGCGGCCCCGGACCGCACATCCTTACCGGTCCTGTCGAAATCCGGGGCGCCATGCCGGGTGACGTTCTCGAAGTGCGCATCCTCGATATCAATCTGGCGGTCGATTACGGCTACAACCGCCAACGGCCTTATAGCGGCACGCTGCCGGAAGAATTCACGGCATTCTGGCAGCGCATCATTCCCATCAACCGCGCGGCTAAGACCGCGGAAGTTGCACCCGGTGTGGTGGTGCCGCTGGATCATCCATTTTTCGGCACCATGGGCGTGGCACCGCCTCCCGCCATGGGCCGGATTGGCAGCGGTGCGCCCGGAATCCACACCGGAAATATCGACAACAAGGATTTGGGCGCGGGATCGATCCTCTATTTGCCGGTCCACGCGGCAGGCGCTTTGTTCTCCATCGGCGATGCCCATGCCGCCCAGGGTCAGGGGGAAGTTGACCTGAGCGCAATTGAAACGGGACTGCGCGGGCGGTTCCAGTTCATCGTGCACAAGGACATGAAGCTTGTCTGGCCGCGCGCCGAAACGGCCACACATTGGATCGTGATGGGGTTGAACCCCGACCTGGACGAAGCCATGCGCATTGCGGTCCGAGAGACGATTGATCTGATCACGAAGCGCTTTCCGAAGATCTCCCGCGAAGAGGCCTACATGATTGCCAGCGTCGCGGTCGATTATCACGTGACGCAGGTGGTCGATGACACCAAGGGCGTCCACGGCATGATCCCGAAAGCGATTTTCGCAGACCGGTAGCACGCCTCTGAGGTTCACTCCCCTCCGTTTGAGGCTTCCGCAAAGGGCATTGCGGCTGGCATCCCCGCGTAACATTTGTACATAAATTTCTCGGTATAATTGGCAATTATAGGTAACTTTGACATGGATTAACGACAATATTCATTTAATATTATGGCCATATCTATCCAAAGATTACGCAGGGGGACATCAAGCACAGCGACCAAAGGCGAACGCGGACTGAACCGCGAGGCCAAAAACGGGGGGCGACATGAATTGCACGTCACGCTTCAGCTTGCTGGCAACACTTCTTGGTACAGCTTCATCCCTGACAATGATGCATGCACAGGCGGCCCGCGCTCAGCCGATGGCACAGGCGCAGATCGCGCAAGCCGCACCCGAAGAAGCTCCCGAACAGGTGCTGGTGACGGGCTCGCTCATTCACGGTGCAACAGCGGTGGGCGTTCCGGTGACCAATCTCGGCGTGCGGGATTTCACCGAATCCGGCGCCCTCACCACATCGGAGCTTTTCAAATCGGTGCCGGCCGCAGACGTGTCCCCCGGCCCTATCGCCACCCAATCGGGCGCAAACATCGGAAGATCGAACCGCATCAATCTGCGCGAACTCGACACGGGCGATGCCACCCGCGCGCTTCTCATGATCGACGGCGTTCGCTTTCCCGGCCAGGAGAAAAGCACCAGCACGATCGATCCCTCGATCATTCCGGCGCTATCGCTGGACCGTATCGATGTGCTGGTGGACGGTGCGTCGGCGACCTATGGATCGGACGCCGTCACCGGCGTCATCAATATCGTCTTGAAACGCGGCTATGACGGCGCCGTAACGCAGCTGCGCTATACCACGGCTGCCGGCGGCAAGAACCGCTACCAAGCCTCCCAATTGTGGGGCCGCACGTGGGACGGCGGCGACATCACGCTGAGCTATGAATGGTATGACGATTCCCCGATTGCGGGAAACGCGCATTCCAATCTCACCATCGATTTCAGCCCATGGGGATTGGACAACAGGACTCCGATCAATTCATCCGTTCCCGGAACGCTTTCGATCGGCGCGGTGAGGGGCGGCAGAACCGGCACTCTCTGTACGAACTGTCTGGCGATCCCCAACGGTACCGGCCAGGATTGGAGCGCCGGCAGTTCCAATGTGGGGCCCTTGGCGCCGTTCAGCGCATCGACTCTGAACTGGACGACGTTCAACGTGCCGGCAAATTCCGGTGCGAACGGCACCCGCAACGAAGTGAATCCGTACAATTACACCTGGTACGACGCGGCCCAGCAACGCAATGCCGCCGTCATAACCATCGATCAGAGATTGACCAAGGACATCACCTTTTACGGCGAAGGGTTTTACGACAATCGCCGCGCGCAGTTCCAGAATCCGGCAAATCTGAGCCCGTCGCAGAACGATCTGGTTTCGGTCCAGGTCCCCACCGCCAATCCCTATTATCCGAGCGGCGGCGCACCGAGCAATCTGGTCATCAATTACATGACCAATGTCGAAAAACCGTCATTGACCTCCGCCTATGAGCTTGCGGACCGCTATATGGGCGGTTTTCACATCAATCTTCCATTCGGCTGGAACGGCGACATCTATTATTCGCAAACGTATGACTCCACCGCCGATATTGTTGGTGGTGTGGTCAATACCAACGCGGTCTCCGCCGCATTGGGTTGGACGATAGCAGCCTCGCCGGCTATCGGAACGTCTCCGGGCTTCGGTACATGGACCAAACCGGGCGCCGTGCCCTATTTGAACGTCTTCTGCGACCCAACTGCCTTCAAATGCAATTCGCCGGCGACGCTGAACTATATCAGCGGATTGCAGCTCTCCAACGAGCAGGCGCACATCAATGAGAAGGGTGGCAAATTCGACGGACCTCTTTTCGATGTGCCCGCCGGACAGGTGAAAGGCGCGGTCGGGGCGACCTATACCAGCACAAATTTCAACACAACCTTTTTCGACAACACCGGTTCATCGACCTTGGCGGCGCCCCTGTTGAAAGATGTGTTCTCGCGACAGGTGTGGGCGGTCTTCGGTCAGATCAATATTCCGGTATTCGGCGATAGCAATGCCGTGCCGTTTTTCCAAAAGCTGGATCTGGAAGCGTCTTGGCGTCACGACCAGTACAGCGACTTCGGCGGGACCAGCAATCCGAAGATTTCTTTCAATTGGACGCCGATCGATTTCCTGACATTTCGTGGCGCATGGGGCACGAATTTCCGCGCGCCCGGCTATGGCGAGATTTCCTATCTCGCCACCGACAATATCAACGGCATCAATACGGCTGTCGCGGCCGCGGCGGGGACCACAGGGATCACCTGCGATGCCGGCAAGGGATCGGGTGGCGACAAGCTGGCGCATCCCTCGTCAGGAACGGCCTTTCCGTGCAATGCCCCTGCCCCGCCCGGCATTTCGGTTGCGGGCTCATCGGCAGTGGTCATCAATGCGCATTTCCGCGATTTCGTGAATCAAGATGGGCGGACGCTGAAGCCCGAGAACGCCGCCAACTATGCGTTGGGCGCGGAATTCACGCCGACGAATTTCCTCAAAGGCCTCGATATCCAGGCGACGTGGTACAGCCTGAAACTGACCAATGTGCTGACGAATTTCAGAGGCACGACCAACACCGCCTTCAACGATGCCGCACGCGGGTTCACCTTCATCGTGCCCACGGATCTGATGTCCATCGATCCCGCCTGCAACAACAACGCGACGCCCACGACCTGCAAGGAATTCGAGACCATGGTGCAAGGGATCCTGTCCGATCCCCGAAACCCGCTGCCGTCGAGCCTTGCGACTTCTATCACCTGGCTAAGCGACGGCGGCACCATCAACCGTGGTTGGATCAAGCTCCAGGGGATAGATTTCAACGCCAGTTACGATATCGACCTGGGAGATCTCGGTGCGTGGAATGCCGGAATTACGGGCACCTATTTCCTGCATGAATATTTGCAGGCCACGCCGGATTCACCGATCGTCGACCAGTATCATTGGACCATCACTTCGGTCGGCAATGTCGTTCAGGCGGGTGTCGCCGCCCCGATCATGCCGGCGGCAAATCTTCCGCGCGTACGCTACCGGGCGCGTCTTGGCTGGAGCAATGGCCCGTGGAGCGTCACCGGGTTCGTCAACTACACGGGGCATTACTTCAACACCCAATCCGCGCCGCCGAACGTCAACGGCCAATGCACCACACCGGGCGGCAATGTCGGCGGCGGAACTTTCCCTTGCGCAATCGAGGGGTATAACAATCTCGAACCGCCGCAATATTTGTTCGATCTCTCGCTCGGCTACGATACGGGCGACTCGCCGGCCAATGCATATTTGCAGAACATCGGCATTCAGCTCGTGGTGCAGGATATTTTGGATACGCATCCCTCGTTCGAATACCGAATTGGGACCGGCGCGGGAAACCCCGCGGCCTTCGATATCGCCAAGAGCGATGAGGGCCGGATCATCTCCATTATCCTGACGAAGACCTGGTAGAGCGGGAGCCAAGCACACAAACTATGCTGACATCGGCCCCCGTCATTGGGAACCGATAGTGAGGCAAAGTATTGCTGTGAAGCAGATGTGACGGCACCGGAATGGCGAAGACGGCAAATATCTGGCCGGACTCTCCGGCATTTCGCTTTGTCCTAATCATGGGGCTCGTCAACCTGTTCGGCGATATGACCTATGAGGGCGGCGGCAGCATCAATGGCCAGTTCCTGGGAAATTTGGGCGCCAGCGCCGCCACCATCAGCATCGTCGCCGGGCTGGGCGAGTTCTTCGGCTATAGCCTGCGTTCGGTCGCCGGTTACGTCGCGGACAAATCGGGACGTTATTGGTTGGTGACGTTGGTGGGATACGTCATCAATCTGTTTGCCGTGCCGGCCATGGCCTTGGCCGGAAGCTGGCAAATCGCGGCGCTGCTCATCTTTGCCGAACGCACCGGCCGGGCCATCCGTAAGCCGTCGGTGGAAGCGATGCTGTCCTACACCACGGGTTCACTGGGCAAGGGCTGGGTCTATGCCGTGAACACCGCGTTGGACGAAACGGGCGCGACCGTCGGTCCTTTGGTGGTGGCGCTCGTGCTGTTTTTCAAAGGCAGCTATCAGACCGCCTATGCCATGCTGCTGATCGCGGTGATCTTCGCGCTGATTTCCCTGCTGGCGGCGCGCATCGCCTTTCCCGTGCCGTCGAAACTGGAGCAAGGCCACACCGCGACCGCGAAGGGATTCACCGCGGCTTACTGGCTTTACATGGCAGCCGGCGCGCTCTTTGCGTCAGGCCTGCTGAGTTTCGAACTGATCTCCTATCATTTCTCTGCCACCAACACCGTCAGCGGCTATCTGATTCCGGTTCTTCTCGCGTTTTCCACTGGCTCGGGCGTCATTGCCAATCTGGTTTTAGGCAGGCTGTTCGATCGCTTTGGCTTGCCGGTCGTTCTCGTTGCCGTCCTTCTTTCGGCGCTGTTCGCGCCAATCGTGTTTGCAGGCGGCCTGCTCGCCGTGTGGGCGGCGATGCCGCTTTGGGGTATCGGCTATGCGACGCAGGACACGCTGTTGAAGGCCATCGTCGCCGGCGTGCTTCCCGAGGGACGGCGCAATCTTGCCTTCGGACTCTTCTACACCGGCTATGGCGGAGGGTGGCTGATCGGCAGCATCGCCATGGGCGAGCTTTACGAACATTCGCGTCTTGGACTGATCGTCTTTGCCGTTGCCGCGCAGTTGTTGTCGCTGCCACTGTTTGTGCTCGCGCAGCGCCAATCAAGAACCAGCCCGCGCGCCGCCAAATAGTGCGCTGTGGCACAACCAAGCTGGCGCCGACTAACCTTTTCGCGGTGCCGACCTGTTCCGCATGGGTCCGATGTCGTGCCGTGGCGGCGGAACATGATGGAAGCCCTCGGTGGCTTCTCTGCGGAAATGATGGCCATCGTCGCGGTGGAACGGGCGCCCAGCGCTTTCCGAGAAGTAGAAAGCACCTTCGGGACCCCAATAGCCGTCATAGAACGGGCCGTAATAGTCGTCATAATAGATATCCGGACCGGCTGCGATTTCGGTTCCGCCGCCATAGGCATAGCGATCATCGGCACAGCCGCTCAGTATCACCACCACACCTGCTGCGGCACAGATCAGAGGGAGTTTGGTCATGGTCTTTCTCCTCGCCCCCTTGTGGTTTTCATGAAGGAAACGCACAGCGGCCCTCTCCGGTGCGACGGCAAAGCTGATGGAGGCGCTATGCGGCTGATCAAGCGGCGAAACCGTGCTGCCATCTTTCCGTAGCGGGCCGCAACGCGATAGACTGATCCTGGTTGCAAAAAATTCAACGGCGCCCGGCATGGGCCAAGGGAGGATGGAATGAGAAAATTCTGGATGCTGACGGCGAGCTGTCTCGTGGCCGCCAGCTTTGTTGCGCCTGCGGCATGGGCGCAGAACGCCGAAGCTGAAGCTGCCGCCGCCCGCGCCTCTGCGGCTGCGGCTGTCGCCCGCGGCAACGCGCAAGTTTCGCCCAACGATCCGCTCGAGAAGATCTGCCGCATCGGCCCCCGCTCGCGCGAGACCGACATCCAGAAGATGGAGCCCTTCAAGGTCTTCGACAATCTCTACCATGTCGGTCCCTGCTACGTGACGTCGTGGATCCTGACGACGCCGCAAGGCAACATCATGTTCGACACGTCGCAGGAGCCCTTCGTCGACATGATCGAGGCGAACATCAAGAAGATCGGCGTCGACCCGCACAGCATCAAATACATCATCCTCAACCATGGCCATACCGACCATTTCGGCGGCGCAAAGCGTCTGCAGGAATTCACCGGCGCGCGCGTCATGGCGACGCCCGAAGATTGGAAGATGATCGAAGCCACCGCGGGCAAGCCCAACAATCGCGACAACAACAAGCCGACCGAAGTGCCCAAACACGATATGGACGTGCGCGAGGGCGACCATCTCGATCTTGGCGACCAGCACCTGATCTTCCACACGGCACCCGGCCACACGCCGGGCAATCTGTTCGTGGAAGGCGTCGTACTGCATGAAGGCGCGCAGACCTATCGCGGCATCTGGGGCGGCGGCGGCCTCGGCGCGCCAGGGCTCGCCGGCGCCGAGCAAGGCGTGAAGAACGCCGAGAAGCTGAACGCGGTGAAGGGCGTACAGGTCTATATCATGACCCACGCCTGGCAGGACCCGAACGGTTATCCGGGCGGCGGCGTGCATGAGCGCGCCAAGAAGCTCGCGATGCGCAAGCCGGGCGATCCGAATCCGTTTGTCGATCCGGCAACCTGGGACGCGCGCGCCAAGCGCCAGCTCGAACAGGCGAAGAAAGTTCTCGCCGAAGAGCAGGCCAAGGCGGGCGGCACGAAGGCGAATTGAATTTGGAATTTGGGTGCTGTCCTGCGATTCAGGACAGTACCCAAACTTCGCCGGTTTCATCCCAGCTGTTGGAGAAGACCGGCTTCGACGGACTTCTACTCCGACCCCAATTTACGACCCCAATTTACGTTAAAAGGGGGATATCACGCCCTGCTCGCAGCCTCCCCCTTTCACTCGTATTGGAACATGATATGACGGAGAAACCATCAAATGAGAATGTGATCGTACTTTAGGCGAAGATAGTCACGTAGCGCGCGTATCAGCTTCACTACTTCTGTGAAGTCTTCAAGCGTGGCGTGCGCCCCCACAAATTTGTGAAGACTGCGTTTGCCCTCGGGTGTGAACTCTCTGTGCTCGCGGCCACCAATTTCAAGCACATTTTGAAGTGCAGCCGGCTCCGCTTTTTCGAAAGCCAATAGCAGCCGCTCTGAGATCAAATCCTCTACCTCCCAATCAAGGCCCTTGTACTTAACATTGTCGGTCTCAAAACGACGTCGCAGTGTCGCGTGATCGGCGCCGCATGCAAGTGGCATAATAGGATGGAGGAGGAACAAGTCGGCGTATCGAACCAAACGACGATCGAAGTCACAGGCGTTCTCAACTGCACGGCGGCCTGCACGGTCGTTATCATAGAGGCCGATGAACCGAAATCGAAGGCTACCGTCTGGCGCTCTATCGGCATCCGCTAATTGGCGGGCAGCGTTCAGCCTGCGGTTCACTCCGTCGACGCCGCCATCGTTGCCCTTTCCTGCCGCTAGAATTGCAATTTGGTCACCCAAGATCGCGGTCTTGTGCCGCTCATGGTAGTGAGCTGCCGCGAGGCACAGCAATTCAACGTCGGATGTCCCTTCTACGACGACATTACACGGGCGAACATTCCATCCGAGTTTGGCTGCGTATCCTTCGACAAGCCCGGTCATCGGTGTTATTTCAGCTTTGACTGACGGTCGTTGGACGTAGGAATGGGCCGTTATGTCCGAATGAGATCAAGCCTCGGATAATAGCCCCCGCACTGAGCTGTTCATGACCGAATTCCTGCGGTCGAAACGGTACTTCAGTGTCCTGCAAATCACGTACTCGGACCATCGGCCGAGTGTCGCTCCTGGGTGATACCCTTGCGCTCACCTGCCTCCGCGCCTGCCCGTCAATCGACATTAACCAACGAAGTCGGTCTGGTACCTCGACGTAATGCTCCCCGTCGCGCCACAAGCGGCGCAATTCGCGGAATAGCCTCTCAGCTTCATGATGCCGATCACACTGATGCAACAGGAGCGCAAGCTCTAAGCGCATTTGTGGGCTCATGCTAGCTGCACTGCCTTGAAGGGACTGCAGGAGCTCGAGCTGTCCTCGAAAGTCCTGTGGGGAGTCCAAGCACCGAAGAGAATATCGGAGCCGTACCGCCTGCGGATTGCCCCGAAGTATAGGATGGGCGAGCAATTCAGCTGCACGCAGTCGATTAGCCACAGGAAAGTCGCTTAGCTCCATGCCTGCGGAACTCCAAACATTAGAGGCAAGAGCGCTTATCGCCTGGACCAGGGCATCTGTCTCGTTAGTGGGCTCTTGTCCCACGACTGCACGTGACGCCTGTCGCAGCAATATTGTTATGGCAGTATCGGCAAGCTTGGCCAGATTGGAATGCCGCTGCCCCGATCGATCGCGCGCCATTGCGGCATACACAAGATTGAGGACTTCAACAGCGTTTTCGGCCGCTCGATCCGGGAAGTCTCGCGCCGCGCTGATCAAGCTTCGAGCATACGTCTCGATTACAAAGGAATTGTCAGGATTGCTGCGATAAGCACGTTGTGTTGCCTCATGAGCCTGTGCCCGCAACCAAGCCACTCGTTCGGGTTTGGCACCGCATTCGATCTCTTCATCCGCGAGGTCCTGATAAGCAAGAGCCAGTGAGTTGTAGAGGTTAAGATCGGGTTCTCCGTCGGGCGTGGGAGGAATGTTGTCCAATGCGTAGCGGATATCTGTTATAGCCCTTTCAAGAAGGGCTGCCCGTTCAGGCGCTTCCGGAACCAACTCCCTTAGCTTCGCAATGCGCCGTCGCGAGATCGCCGAATGATGACGGAAAGCTCGACTTGTGGCATGCAAAGACTTTGGCATCTCATCGAGTGCGTTAAGCACCTCACGCCAAAACAGAATGAAATTCGCATGGCCATGATCTGGATCAATCTTAAATATCGAGATTGCAAACTCTTCCGCGATCGCTCGATTAGAGGTGTGGCCGAGCACGGCTAGGCAAGACAAACGGCGTAACGCGAGGAAGCGCAAATGCTCGGGGTTCATTGCCTCGGCAAAGCCAGCTGCGTCCCGTTGAGGTGCGTCGTAAAAAAGTTCGGTAAGTAAGTAGCGGCCGATGACATCGTGTGCCATCGCCCAAAATCGTTCTCCTTCTCGAGAAATCCGCGCCAAACCCAATGCCGGGACATCTCGACGAATGTCTTCGATCTTTTGCGAGACGGGCCAATCCGCGGCCAGTGGCAACATGGCGTCAGGGAGCGGCAAGCGTTCCGTACTTAAAGCCGCAATATCCAAGATGGCCCGGCGTACTTCCGGGGTTTGTTCCTTTTTTTTGAATTGGCGATAAATCCAGGCCTGAACGGTTTCCCTCATGTCGAATTGGCGCTGAAGCCAAAACGAAAGCGCAATCCAAAATGCTGCGATGCCCCTTTGGGCCTGCAACGCAGAAGCCTCATAGAAGCCACGCCACTCACCTTCCGTGCGGCCTGGACCGTGCGGGGCCATGAAACGATTGAGATGTCGGCCCAGCGCGATCGCGTCGTCTAACGAGACCTCGTGCGATAGATTTGCGATGTTGACAAAGCGGCCCTTGTCGAAAAAATCAAAGTCCACCGCGTACGGACCTGTCACTACCAGTACGCACGCGGGCCGTCCGCTCCGCTCCAATTCTCGCAAGAAATGGCGAAGTTCTTGCGTCCGTCCTTCCCAATGCAAGCGGTCGAACACGAACAGCCAGGGTGTCTCGTATCTACGAACAGCCTCTTCGCTCGCGCGGACATTCCGCTGGGCTTCAATAATCCGCGTGAGAAAGGCTGCTATCTCTAGAGCTTTCGGAGGGAATGGCGCCGCGCGCGCAACCAGAGTTGGGTAGCCCTCCTCTGCAGCGGCCCAGGCCAGGGCTCTCATGAGTGTCGTTCCGCCTGATCCCGACTCAGCGCTTATAAAGGCAACTCGGTTGGCTTCGGCGCCATCCTTATCGAGCTTTCTCAAAAGCGCTCTCAACTGCTGCCAAGCCTTTTCGTCACGTTGCCAGGGCATGCCTGCCGCATATGGTCGCCACGATGCCGCCGTGTCCCGGAAGAAGTCCTGCGTTTCGTCTAAGCTCAAATCTTCAGGCTGTCGGCGTCGCAAATCCTCGTTCTGTAGCAGTTCATAGTTTGAGGAAATTGGATGCTCGGGGTCGTCTACCCCTGTGATGTCGAGAGTTTGTGTTTCTCCTCTTACATTCCGAATGCGCAGTACGACGCGGTCACCGGCACGCCCCGCGAGATAACTGGCTAAAAGGTTCTGGCAAAACGCTGCGGCGGGAATGGGAATATATGCTGCAGTTGGGCCAGAGGGATGCTTAACGGCCCACGCCTCCAACTCGGCAGGCGCCTCGGGAGCGTTGCTCACGACCGTTATGAAAGTGCGTAATCCGTCTTTCCAAAGGTCCGTGAGTTCGGGCGGTACCACCGATCCCTGTCCGGCAACAATTAGAAGCCCCTTCGCTTCAAGTCGCCGAAAGGCGTCGAGCATTGTAAAGCGTCGCGTCATTGCCGCTAGTCCGCCGAGCGGCGTGGTGTCACGGCCTTTCAGGAGGTAAATCGGCAGACAGCGCGGTGGCAGCATCACATCCGCTGGATTGGTATCCACGAGCTGCACAAATCCACGGCGGCGGACCAGTGGCTCGGCGGCATCTTCGGCTCTTTCCAGAGCGGTCAGCAGTGTCGGATTCGAACTCTCGCTCAGCACGAGGCGCCATGGTAGCCGCAACAACTCTGCCACTGCCGCTTCACCAGCCTCAGCGACAAAGGACTCCAAAACCCAAATAACCACTTCGCGAGCGTCTAGGTCGTTGAGTAGTGACGCAGGTAGTTTGTCCAGACGAAGTGTTTTGGTGCGTTCCATGGCGGCGGCGTCCAACGAGGCAATAGATCCAAGGACACTACATAGCTGGCGTCACCCTGATTGGGAACACGAGCAACCGTATATCAGGGCCGCTTCCATGCTAGTTAGCCCTAAAGTTAGCCTAGTTTGTCCTCTGGTTTATAACCGGCGAGATCAGTTCGAATAATATTTGATTATCAGCGAATTATTGGTCGGAGCGGAGAGATTTGAACTCTCGACCCCCAGTCCCCCAGACTGGTGCGCTAACCAGGCTGCGCCACGCTCCGATTCCAATGCCCCAAGCCAGTGCCGGGGCGGGTATTCAAGGGACGCGGACTATAGTCAAGCGAAGTCGGCGCCGCAATCAATCCTTGGGCCGGTTGCCCATCGCGCGATTTGCCGCTGAAAAGTCCGTTCAACTTAAGGAATAGCCGCGCCGGGCCGCGCCCAGCCGCGTCCTCATCTCCAAAAGTTCACCGAGCAAGGCGGTCATCCGCGCCCGCCCGGCATTGTTCAGGCGGGACTCCGCGTCTATCTCGGCTGGGAAACGATGCACATTCGACGCTTTGACGGACGCCGTTTCTTCCGCCTCCACATGCGCCGCGCGCGGCGAGGCAATCAGGCTGGCCGTTCCGCGCCCCAATTCCATGACGTAGCGCGGTCCCTGTTCGCGCAGGATCTTCTGCACGCCCTTGATGGTGAGCCCATCGCGATAGAGCAGCGAACGGATGCCGCGCAACAAATCGAGATCGTCGGGGCGATAATAGCGCCGGCCGCCGCCACGCTTCAGCGGCTTGATGGTGGCGAATTTGGTTTCCCAGAATCGCAAGACATGCTGGGGCACCTCCAACTCCACAGCGACTTCGCTGATGGTGCGAAAGGCTTCGGGCGATTTATGCGCCGCGCCCAGCATCGACATGCCTTACTCCTCGTCGTGCAGGCCGGCGGTTTCGAGCCCGTTGATTTGCGCCTTCAGCACATGCGACGGCCGAAACACCAGCACTCTGCGCGGTGCGATGGGAACTTCGTCTCCGGTCTTGGGATTGCGCCCCACGCGCTGCGATTTCTGCCGCACTTGAAACGTGCCGAAGGATGAAAGCTTCACCGCTTCGCCACGCGACAACGCACCGCAAACTTCATCCAGAATATCTTCGACCATCTGCGAGGATTCGTTGCGCGACAAACCAACCGCGTTGAAAACCGCTTCGGTGAGGTCAGCCCGTGTCAAAGTCCGTGTGCCCATCCCAAGTCCCCCCTGGCGCGACTCTTAACGTCCGCCACACAAACCGTAGGGGCAGCGACATTTCCCGTCAATGTCAAAGGCTTGGGGTGTTTGGTTGAGGTTGCCGCGAAGGCCTACCAGCGCAGGAGCGCCGCGCCCCAGGTAAAGCCTCCGCCCATGGCCTCCATCAGGACGAGGTCCCCCCGTTTGATGCGGCCGTCCTGGACGCCCACCGAAAGCGCGAGCGGAACCGAAGCGGCAGAGGTGTTGCCATGGTCGGCGACCGTGGAAATCACCCGTTCCGGGCGGATGTCCAGCTTGCGTGCGGTACCGTCCAGAATGCGCTGATTGGCCTGATGGGGCACGAACCAGTCGATATCGCCGACGCCCAGACCGGCCTCCCGCGTCGAGGCTTCGATGGCGGCGGAGATGTTGGTCACGGCATGTTTGAAGACTTCGCGCCCCTGCATGCGCAGGTGCCCCGCGGTGCCGGTGGTCGAAACCCCGCCATCCGTATAAAGAAGATCGTGCAGGCGGCCATCGGAGAAGATCTTGGTGTTCAGGATGCCGCGGTCGGCATTGCTGCCCTCGCCCGCCGCCGCCTGAAGCACCACCGCGCCGGCGCCGTCGCCGAACAGCACGCATGTGGTGCGGTCGTTCCAATCGAGAATCCGCGACATGGTCTCGGCGCCGATCACAAGGATCGTTTTCGCCTGGCCGGCACGGATGAAATTGTCCGCCACCGAAAGCGCATAGATGAATCCCGAACACACCGCCTGAATGTCGAAGGCCGCGCCGCGGACCATGCCGAGTTTGGCCTGCACCTTGGTCGCGGTTGCCGGGAACGTGTCGTCGGGCGTCGTCGTGGCAACGATCACCAGGTCGAGATCGGCCACGCCGACATCGGCGGCGGCGAGCGCGCGCCTGCCGGCCGCCAAAGCGAGGTCCGACGTGGTTTCGCCGGGCGCCGCAAAATGGCGGCGGCGAATGCCCGTGCGGTCGACAATCCATTCGTCGGTGGTGTCGACCCGCTTTGCGAGATCGTTGTTGCTGACAGCATTGGCCGGAAGGAATGAACCGCAGCCGAGAACGACAGAACGGGTGATTGTCACGAAAGTGCCGCCTGGGCCGCATCGGCGCCGTTGGAATGTTCAGATGAAGGCCCGGATTGCTCCGGCGCGGTAGAGATGCCGGCGCGATCCTTGAGAATGCGCGCGATGAGATCGGAACCGCCCATATCGATGGCAAGATCGATGGCGCTGGCAAAACCCAGCGCATCCGCTCCGCCATGGCTTTTCACCACCACGCCATTCAAGCCCAGAAACACGCCGCCATTGTGGGTTCTGGGATCGAGCTTTCGCCGCAGCACGCGAAAGGCGCCGCTCGCGAGCAAGGCGCCGAACCGGCCGAGCAGCGACCGGCGCAGCGCGGACCTGAGATAATGCACAATCAGCTTGGCCGTGCCTTCCGCGGTCTTCAGCGCGATATTGCCGGTGAACCCGTCGGTCACCACCACATCGACAATGCCGGCGCTGATATCGTCGCCTTCTATGAAGCCGCGAAATTCCATGGGCAACTGACAGCCGCGCAGGATTTGCGCCGCGCGCTTTACCGAATCGATGCCTTTGACTTCCTCTTCCCCGATGTTGAGAAGACCCACCGTCGGCCGTTCAATGCCGAAGATGACGCGCGCAAAGGCTTCGCCCATCACCGCGAAATCCACCAATTGCTCCGCGTCGCTGCCGGCATTGGCGCCGACATCGAGCACCACGCTCGTGCCGCGGACGGTTGGCCATTGCACCGCGATGGCGGGGCGCGAAATCCCCTCGATCAATCCCATGCGGAACATCGAGATGGCCATCAGCGCCCCGGTGTTGCCGGCGGAGACGGCCACCTGCGCTTCTTTCCGCGCCACCGCGTCCAGCGCATGCCACATGCTCGAATTGCGGCCGCGGCGCACCGCCTGGGACGGTTTCTCCGCCATGCCGATGACGGCAGGGGCGTGGCGAATCTCGGCACGGCCGGCAAGCCCGCGATGGCGCGCCAGAATCGGCTTCAACACCGCCTCGTCGCCATGGAGCAGGAATCGGGCTTGGGGATGGCGCCGGCGCGCGATCGCTACACCGCCCAAAACGGCGGCAGGGCCGGCATCGCCGCCCATCGCGTCGATTGACAACAAAACGTCCCGGACCACTTGCCTAGCCTCCCCGGAGCATTCCGAGCCACGACGGAAGCTTAAGGGTGCGCAACCTCAATGCCCAGCCGGAAACAGAATCACGCTTCCGCCGCGACAACCTCACGGCCATCATAATGACCGCAGGCCGCGCAAACATGATGAGGACGCTTCAGCTCGCCGCAATTGGGGCATTCGGCGTGAGCATCGGAAGTAAGCGCATGGTGCGAGCGGCGCATATTGCGCCGCGACGGTGAGGTTTTTCTTTTTGGAACCGCCATGGCGGAAACCCTTTCCTGAACAATTTCACGCGGTTCTGCCGGTTGGACCCAGGCCCAACGGAAAAACGGAAGCCGCCGGAGGTAAACCGAAACGGCATTCGACGCAAGGGCAGTTGCGGCGCGCAGGCTGATGTTTAGCGCCGCTTTTTGCCTGTCGCGAGGGACTGCGGCCCAGGTGCTTGTTTTGGCGGCCCCGAGGGGGACGATTTCGCGGTTTTCAGCCGTTCCAGCACCGCAAAGGGGTTCTCCGACGCGCCGGGTTCCTCGGCCGGGGGTTCGAACGCGACCCCAGGCGCTCGAGGATAGGGATCGAGCGCCAAGCTCAATTCCTCGAGCACAGGCGCTGCGAGATCGAGGAACGGGGTCTCCAGCCATTCGGGGCCTTCCTCGTCCAGGACGGAAAGATCGATCCCGCGCCCCTCTTCCGGTGGGGTCTTTCGCCTTGGGGAGGATCGGGGCCTTACCCGGTAGAGCCGCTCGAATTCGCTGGAAAGATGGGCACGGACGGGCTCCAGCGTGACGACGCAGCCCTGGACCACATCGGCCTGAAAACCCGCGGAATAGGCATATTCGTCATTGCTTTTGCGGGATATCCGGACCGTCGCCTTCAGGCTCTCCAGCGCTTCAATTCCGAGCCAGCGGGAAATCGCTGCCCGCTGCGCCTCCGTGGGCACCAATTCGAGTTCCTGCCCCCGCTCGGGGACCAGTCCCAGGTCGAGATTTGCAGAAAAAGGCGTGTCGGAGACGTTCATCGCGGGTGCTCAAAATTCCGGGAGTGGGCCAAAATCGGCGGTGCCCTGAAGCAAAGCATCAGCTTTATCTCGCAAGGCATCGCGCGCGAAGAAAATATAGTGCGCCAAGGCTTCGGCTTCACCCCGCCGCCCGGCTTCCTCACGATACACATTGCGGCCAATGGCATCGGCAAGCAGGGTTAAGCTGTTTGCCGATCCGTAGGCTTCCAGCCGGCCGTAAAAGGCACCGGCCATGGCTTTGATACGCCGGGACATCCCGATGTCGCTGACGCCAAGCTCTCGCAAGGCATCGTCGAACCCGGCAAAGATCACGCTGGCAAGCTGAGTGCCGAGTTTGGCCCCGGGCGGCCCAGCCGATTTGAGCGCATCCAACAGGACGAAGCCATGCAGCGTGAGCAGGTCGAACCGGCCATCAATCGTGTCCGGTACACCGAATTTCAGGTGAAAAACCGGCGCGCGCGCCCTGGCCACCAGCGAATCATAGAGAAGCCGCGCCGCAACGGCCGATTTGCCGGATTCAAGAAATCGGCGGAACATTGCGTGCTATACCTCTGGACTTGCAAGGTTTCTCGTACAACGCTAGCACATTCCAGATTGGGGACCGCGGGGTGGCGAGTCCAAGGAGTTCTGACGTCATGCGCCGATGGAATTGG
>DATARE010000553.1:0-1619 GCA_036264295.1 Micropepsaceae bacterium
TGCCGGTCGCGCGCAACTGATCTGCCACGCGCATGGCCTCATCGATCGGCACCGCAAAAGAAATGCCCATATACCCGCCGGAACGGCTGTAAATCTGCGAATTGATGCCGATTACTTCGCCGTCGATGTTGAACAGCGGGCCGCCTGAATTTCCGGGGTTCACGGCGGCATCGGTCTGAATGAACGTGACGTAGCTGGTGTTGCTGCCATCATTGAGAGGCCGGCCCAAGGCGCTGATCACGCCCGCGGTAACGCTGTTTTCAAACCCGAACGGCGAACCAATCGCAATCGCCCATTGACCAGGGCGCAATTTGGACGGATCGCCGAAGCGTACCGTCGGCAAACCGGTCGCGGCTATTTTGATCAACGCCACATCGCTGGCTTTGTCGATGCCGACCACCTTCGCGGGGAATTCGCGCCGATCCGTAAGAGTGACGGTCACCTCCGAGGCGTCCGAGACCACGTGCGCGTTGGTCAAAACATAGCCGTCGGCACTGACGATAAATCCCGATCCGACGCCTCTGCTCGGCGGCGCCCGCTCCGGTCCGGGCGTTTGGAAGCGGCGGAAAAATTGCGACAGCGGATCGTCGCCGTCGCCCTGGCCGTTGAGCTGCGGAATCTTCTGGGGTTTCTCGGTCACGCTGACATTCACCACCGCGCCGCCCGCTTCGGCAACCAAACCCGAAAAATCCGGCAGCCCGGTGACACGCGCGGCCGCAGCACCGCCTGGGGCAGCGGCAGCCAGCATCGGCGTTGCGGATTGGGCAGGTCCCGCACCGGCGTGCGAGCGCTGATGAGCGACGACCATGACGAAGATGCCGGCGATCGCGGCGAGGGACCAAGTTCTGAGGCTTCCCATTGAGTTTGTCCTTAAAGGCCTTTTGGATGTTCCGGATGAATTGACTGACCCCACCGTGGGGGCGTTGGTTGCAATTTTCCAGGCTAAATGGGGTAATTTTCAAGGCATTACCGCCACAGGGGCCCCGAAATGTGAATTCACCATGGGTAATCCGGGGCCGACACCCACTACCCTTATCGGATGGCAGACGTGGGTCCAATTCTGGTAGTGGTAGGGGGCGACACCAAGCGTCTGCAGTGGCTGACTCACCACGTGACCAGCCATTGGCCGAGCGCCCAGGTGACGACGCTGCGTGCCGGTGAAACGGCACCCCTGAGCCGCCTGATCAGTGAACGCACGCCCGACGCCGTGATTCTGCAAGCCGATTTCGCCAACGAGCCCCTCGCCGCGGCGGCGCTCGCCACCATGACGCAGCTTTTGCGCATGCAGCCGGCGCTATATTGCATTTTGCTGGCCGACAACGGCAATGAAATGTCGGCAGTCCGCGCGCTGAAAGGCGGCGCCAAGGACTATCTGCCGCTGTCGCAAATCACGCGCGATCAATTGCTCACGGCGGTCGGGGAAGCGTGCGCCAAACGGCGCATTGCCGCGCAGGCGGCCGCGATGATGGCGCAAAGCGAGAATTCGACCATCATTGAAGTTCCCGGCTATTCGATCGTCAAGGAGATTGCAACCAGCAATTTTTCCTCTGTTTATCTGGCGCGCAGCGAGCGGCTGCGTAGAAATGTCGTGCTCAAGGTGATGACTCGAGGTGAGTCGG
>DATARE010000619.1:0-17087 GCA_036264295.1 Micropepsaceae bacterium
GATCAGGCGCTGATCCCGATCAAGACCATTGCCTTTTGGACCGGCGTGAACGTCACACTGGGTCTTCCTATTGTGCGCACATCGCCCGATCACGGGACGGCATTCGATATTGCCGGCAAAGGGCGGGCGAACCCTGCCAGCATGATCGCGGCCATCCGCATGGCAGCCGATATCGCCGCCAGGCGCGGCCTGTGAATCACTCCGGGATAAGCGAGGACGGCCTGCCGCCTTTGCGCGCGGTGATCGCGGCCCATGGGCTCACCCCCAAAAGAAGCCTAGGACAGAATTTCATTTTCGACCTCAATCTGACGCGGCGTATTGCGCGCGAAGCCAAGATCGCTGGCAACGTTGTCTATGAAGTCGGCCCCGGTCCCGGCGGATTGACGCGCGCGCTTCTTGCCGAGGGCGCGGCCCGGGTGATTGCGGTCGAACGCGATACCCGCGCGCTTCCCGCGCTTGCCGAGATTGCCGCGGCGAAGCCGGGGCGGCTGGAAATCGTTCAGGCGGATGCATTGAAAGTAGACGAAGCCACCCTGCTTGCGGGCTTGGGCGTGACGCTTCCGGTGCCGGTTGTCGCCAATCTGCCGTTCAATGTCGGCACTGCCATGCTGATCAAATGGCTGAGCGCGGATTGGCCGCCATGGTGGCAAAGTCTCACGCTCATGTTCCAGAAAGAAGTCGCCCAGCGCATTTGTGCGGGGACCGGCGATGACGATTACGGCCGGCTTTCCGTGTTGGCCGGATGGCGTACCAAGGCGCGCATCCTGTTCGAGGTGTCGCGTGGTGCTTTCGTGCCCCCTCCGAATGTGACCTCGGCTGTGATCCGCATCGAGCCTTTGCCGGCACCGCGCTGCGAGGCCGTGCTTGCCGATCTCGAAGCCGTCACCGCGGCTGCTTTCGGCCAACGGCGCAAAATGCTGCGCGGAAGCTTGAAGTCGCTGACGCCGGACGCCGATACTCTGCTTGACACCGCCGGTGTTGCGGGCACTTCGCGCGCGGAAGAATTGGATCTGGCCCAATTCTGCGCGCTGGCGCGGGCTTATGCGCTCGTCCGGTCTCGTTAGCACTTCAATGCCAGCACTCTACGATACGATAGGCAAAGGCTATGCGAATTATCGCCGGCCCGATCCGCGCATCGCGGCAGCCCTCATGGCCGCACTCGGCAATGCGCGTACGGTCTTGAATGTCGGTGCCGGGGCTGGCTCTTACGAACCGGTGGATCGCGAGGTGATCGCGGTAGAACCGTCCGAGATCATGATCCGTCAGCGCCGCGGAAGATCCGCACCCATCGTCCGCGCTTCGGCAATGGACCTCCCCTTCCGCGACAATACATTCGATGCGGCGCTCGCGATCTTTACTGTGCATCATTGGCCCGATCAAAAGCGCGGCCTGTCCGAATTGAAGCGCGTTGCTCCACGCGCAATCATTCTCACCTGGGAACCGCCTGAAACGCCATCATGGCTGACGCGGGATTACTTCCCGGAGGTTCTTGCGGATGGGCGAAATTTGCTTCCGCCGATTGCCTCCCACTACGAAACTGCCTTCGACCGAATAGAGGTGCTGGCGGTGCCGGTTCCGAGCAATTGCACCGACGGATTCCTGGAGGCCTATTGGCAGCGCCCGGAATCCTATTTCGATCCCGGAAAACGCGGAGCGATTTCGGCATTCGCCAACGTCGACACCGCACCGGGACTTGCGCGCCTTCGGCGAGACCTGGACGACGGCACATGGATGCACCGCAACGGCCATTTGTTGGAATTGGAAGCTCTCGACCTTGGCTACCGTATCGTCATCGGCAAAAGCGCGCCTTAGATCGCCGGTTGGCGCGGTTCGGGCCGGTGGTTTTTGTCCAAAACCATGAAACGCGTTTGAGGATCGCATTTGTCCTCTTCGCACGTCATGCCCCAGGCATAGGTGTCATAGTCGAAGAAGAACACCCGCATCGTCTGCCCCGACACCGACTGGAGATCGACCCGATAACCGTCCGGCTTCACTTCCTTGTCGTCGAATCCGATGTGGAAGGTGTCATAGGCCCGCTCAAATTCCTCGCCGTTCACTTTCTGCACGTCGATCTTGGTGAAATAGGAATCGTTGCCGAGCTCCTTCGGATCGCCATCGACGATCTGCGATGGGATGAACACCATCCCCGAGGCATCCGGCATGATCCAGATCCAATCGTCTTTGCTCATCATCACCTCGCCAATGGGTGTGCAGGCGACTTGGGCCCATTTGGCAAGCGGCATCGGAACTGTCTTCACCGCATCGTTCGAAAGACCGGAACAATCATGCACATCCGCGGCTGCGGCGGGCGGGACCGACGTGAGCGGAACGGCCACCGTCAGTACACTGAGCGAAAACAAGCAATGGCGAATCCGCATCGCACATCTCCTTAGTCTTGGGTCAGGCGCCTCACGAAGTCCACCAGCCCGATTTGTCTCTGCCGGTTTAAACGCTCCGCGGCGACAATGGCTTCAAGCTGACCCAATGCTTTGTCGATGTTGTCGTTAACTATGACGTAGTCGTATTCCGACCAGCGGCTTATCTCATTGTTTGCAGACGCCATTCGGCGCGCCACAATTTCCGGTAAATCCTGGGCGCGGCCTTTCAGGCGCTGCTCCAGCTCCGCACGTGAGGGCGGAAGGATGAAAACCCGCACCAGATCGTCCTTTGCCTTTTGCGCCAGTTGTTGGGCCCCCTGCCAGTCGATGTCGAACAGCACGTCCCGCCCGGCTGCCAGCATGCTATCGACCGCAGCCTTGGGCGTTCCGTAGCGATTGCCGAAGACGGTGGCCTGCTCCAGAAACGCGCCCTCCTCGACCATTCTTTCGAACTGTTCCGGTGTGACAAAGATGTAATCCCTGCCGTCCACTTCGTTCGTCCGTTTCGGACGGGTGGTCACCGAAACAGACATCGCGATTGTGGGATCGCTCGCGAGCAGACGCCGCGACAAGGTCGACTTGCCGGCCCCCGACGGCGAGGAAATGACGAGCATCAAGCCACGGCGGGCGATGGTTTCGGTCATTCGACGTTTTGCACCTGTTCACGAAACTGATCGATGACCGCTTTCAACGCGAGCCCGCAATGGGTGAGCTGAATGTCGGAGGATTTCGAGCACAGCGTGTTGGCTTCGCGATTGAACTCCTGTGCAAGAAAATCAAGCTTCCGGCCGGCCGGATCTTTGCCGGCCATGAGCGCGCGCGCCTCCTGACAATGGGCGCTCAGCCGGTCGAGTTCTTCTCTGAGATCCGCACGCGAAGCCAGCAGCGCGATCTCCTGCGCAATGCGTTCTTCCGGCAGGTTGGAGCCCGGTGCGAGCAGGTCCTTCAGCTGCACCATCATGCGCTCCCGCAACAGAAACGGCTGCTGTGCCGCGAGCGTGCGCGCTTCGAGCGTCAGCCGTTCGATTTCGGCGACCTGAGTCAACAGCACGGATTCCAGCTTGGTGCCCTCGGCGGCACGCGCCCGCGCCAACAGATCGAATGCGTCGGCCAGCGGTGCCAACAGAGACGCATCGCGCGCCATACGGGCCTCGTCGTTCAGCACCGCACTTTCTTCCTGCACGACCACGCCTTTGAGCGCGAGCAGGCCGTCGACGCGGGCCGGCGCCAACCCCGTTTCCTCCGCCACCTTTTTGGCAATGCGCACCGCATCGGCCAGCGCAGCCGCATCCACGCGGAATCCGCGGCCGCCATCCTCGGCCGAAACGGTCAGCACCACCTGCAAGGAGCCGCGTTTGAAACGTTCCGCGGCCAGGGTACGCGCGCCGACTTCCAAACCTTCGTAGCCCATGGGCGCGCGGAAGCGAAAATCCAAGCCGCGGCCATTGACGCTCTTAGCCTCCCATCGCCAGCGCAGGCCACTATGGGTCCCCCGCGCATCCGCGAACCCTGTCATGCTGATAAGAGGCAAATCCTTCTCCTTCGGAATCGAAGACGGCGATTCCGGCACGAACCAACCGCGAGCGCAAGCGGAACGGCTATTGCGCCGCTGGGTTTTGGGCCTGCTGGAGCCGGCGCCATTGGGCGACGTTTTTCTGGTGGTCGGTCATCGTTTTTGCGAAAGCGTGACCGCCGCTGCCGTCGGCGACGAAGTACAGCTCGTCGGTGTCGGCGGGATTGAGCACGGCCGCGATCGCATTTTTGCCGGGATTGGCAATCGGGGTCGGAGGCAAACCCGTAATCTGATAGGTGCTGAAGGGGTTCGGTGTCTGAAGCTCGCTTTGCCGCAGCGGGTGCCCCAAAGGCACACCTTTGGTCAGGCCGTAGATGATCGTCGGGTCCGATTCCAGTTTCATCCCGGCATTCAGCCGATTGATGAAAACTGCGGCAATGCGCGGACGCTCGGACGGAATCGCCGTTTCTTTTTCGACAATGGAAGCGAGCTTCAAAGCGTCTTCCTGCGTCATGAGCGGAAGACCGTCCTTGCGCTTGGGCCACAACTCCGCGAGAACTTTTTGCTGCGCCTGATGCATGCGTGCGAGGATTTCCGCCCGTGTGGTGCCGCGCTCAAAGAGGTAGGTCTCCGGCAAAACGCTTCCTTCCGGCACCACGGTGACGGGCCCGGTCAAAACCGGATCGGCCTGGACAAGCGCAACCACGGCATCCGATGTCAGCCCCTCGGCAATGGTGATGCGATGTTCGAGAACTTTGTGCGCAACAAGCATGTTCATGACTTGCTTTTCACTGGCATGCGCGGGAAACGCGTATTCACCCGCCTTCAGCCGCGCCGACCGGCCGCGGCGCAGCACCCCCACACGGAACAGCAACGCGTTCTTGACCACGCCCGCCTGTTCCAGACTCTCGGCGATCACGCCAAGACCGCTTTTCGGGTTCACGACGACGGTGGTGCCGGACGCAGCAGGTCCTTCTTGCGCGAAATAGCGATTCTCCCACCATGCCGCGCCCGCAACTGCCGTTACCGCCAGCGCCAGAACGACGATCAAAGAGAGAAAGACCCGCATGCGGCCTCGCGGTTCGGTATGCCTATTCCGGTGCGGTGAGGATCAGGGACGCGTTGGTGCCGCCGAATCCAAAGGAATTCGAAAGCGCCGCCGAGATCGCCATCTTCTTGGGCTTATGCGGCACTAGATCGATTTCGGTGGCCACGGAAGGATTGTCGAGATTGAGCGTCGGCGGTGCGATCTGATCGCGAATTGCGAGCGTCGAGAAGATCGCCTCCACGGCCCCCGCGGCGCCCAACAAATGACCGATCGAAGATTTGGTCGAGGACATTGCGAGCTTGCCCGTGGAATTTCCGAACAAACGCTCGACCGCACGCAATTCAATCTCGTCGCCCAGTGGCGTCGAGGTGCCATGCGCGTTGATGTAGTCGATGTCGGCGGGCGTCATCCCGGCGCGCTTTAGAGCCGCCTGCATCGCGCGATAGCCGCCATTGCCGTCCTCGGCCGGCGCGGTGACGTGATAGGCATCACCGGACATGCCATAACCCTTCACCTCGGCGTAGATTTTCGCGCCGCGCGCCATGGCATGCTCATATTCTTCCAGCATCACGATGCCGGCGCCCGCGCCCATCACGAAGCCGTCGCGATCCTTGTCATAGGGACGGGAGGCTTTTTCCGGCGTGTCGTTGAAGCCGGTCGAGAGCGCCCGGCAGGCGACGAAACCGGCGATGCCGATGCGGCAGATGGCCGATTCGGTACCCCCGGCGAGCATCACATCGGCATCGTCCAAGGCGATGATGCGCGCGGCATCGCCGATCGCGTGCGCCCCCGTTGAGCACGCCGTGACGACCGAATGATTCGGGCCTTTGAAGCCGAAACGGATCGAGACATAACCCGAAGCCAGATTGTTGAGCCGGCCGGGAATGAAGAAGGGCGAGAGCTTCCGCGGTCCCTTCTCATGCACGAGAATCGATGCCTGCTCGATCCCGTCGAGACCGCCGATGCCCGACCCGATGAGCACGCCCGCACGATCGCGCTGCTCTTCGGTCTTGGCCTCATAGCCCGAATCGCTGACGGCCTGCTGTGCGGCGGTGATCGCGTAGATGATGAAATCATCGACCCGGCGCTGGTCCTTGGAATCGACCCACTGATCCGGATTGAACGTTCCATCCGTGCCGTCACCGCGCGGCACATCGCAGGCGATGCGCGCCGGAAGATCGTCCACCTTGAAACGGGTGATCGGGCCCGCGCCCGATTTCCCCTGGAGCAGGCGCGACCAAGAGGTCTCGACGCCGCAGCCCAGCGGCGTAACGAGCCCCAATCCGGTAATGACAACGCGACGCAATGCGCTCATTGGCGCGAGAGCCCCGGCCTGTGCCGCTTTCCCGTAATCAGCTCTGGGCCTTTTCGATGAATTTCACGGCGTCTCCGACCGTGACGATGGATTCGGCGGCATCGTCTGGAATTTCAATGCCAAATTCTTCTTCAAACGCCATCACCAGCTCAACCGTATCGAGACTGTCCGCGCCGAGATCTTCAATAAAGCTGGCAGTGTCCGTGACTTTTTCGCCGTCTACATTCAAATGTTCGACCACGATTTTTTTCACGCGCTCAGCGACGTCGCTCATATCTGACTTGCCTCTTGAATTAACGTTCTTGTTTTCTCTTACCACGCTTGTGAGCGGCGCGCCCACCTGCGCGCTTGCCAAAGCTCTTGGCTGAATGGTGGCGCTTGGTATCACAAACTTTCGCTTCTCGCCAAATGTTTGAAAGTACGTTTTAGACCAAGGCCTTAGATCATCGCCATGCCGCCATTGACGTGCAGCGTCTGCCCCGTCACGTAGCCCGCTTCCTCGCTTGCAAGATAAGCAACCGCGGTGGCCACATCCTGAGAATCGCCGAGCCGGCCGGCCGGCACGCGTGCCAGAATCGCGCTCCGCTGGTCGGCCGTCAGGGCGTCCGTCATCGCTGTGGCGATGAAGCCTGGGGCCACGCAATTCACCGTAATGTTTCGGCTGGCAACTTCCGCCGCCAGAGCTTTGCTCATGCCGATAAGGCCCGCTTTGGCGGCGGCATAATTGCCCTGCCCGGGATTGCCCGTGACACCCACAACCGAGGTGATCGTGACAATGCGGCCCCAGCGCTTTTTCATCATCCCCCGGAGCACGGCGCGCGAAAGCCGGAAGGCTGCGGTGAGATTGACCGCGATCACCTGATCCCATTCCTCGTCCTTCATGCGCATGAAAAGATTGTCGCGCGTGATGCCGGCATTGTTGACCAGAATATCGACGGGCGCGCCGGCCGCGGCTTCGGCCTTTTTCACGAGTTCGTCCACCTCCGCGGCATTGCCCAGATTGCACGGGGCGGTGACGGCGCGTTCGCCAAGTTCCGTCCGCAGCGCATCCAGCGCCTCTGCTCGCGTGCCCGAAAGCACCACGCGCGCGCCCTGAGCGTGCAGCGTCTTGGCAATGGCGCCGCCTATGCCGCCCGAAGCACCGGTGACCAGTGCGGTCTTGCTGGAAAGATCGAACATGGCTGCCTCAGAGCGTTTTCGCGAAAGCTTCGATGTCGGCGGGCGAATCGAGCGTGATGGTCTGAATATCCTTGTCGATACGTTTGACCATGCCCGTCAACACTTTGTTGCCGCCGGTTTCCACCGTAGCGGTCACGCCGAGCGCGGTGAAGCCCGCCACGGTTTCACGCCAGCGCACGCGGGCGGTCACTTGTTCGGCCAGCAACCGGCGGATGCTGTCGGGTTCGGCGACTTCGGATGCGGTCACATTCGCCACGACCGGCACCGAGGGCGGCCGGATGGTGATGTCCGCCAGCGCTTCGCGCATGCGCTCTCCGGCCGGCTTTAGAAGGGGCGAATGATTCGCCGTGCTGACGTTCAACGGAATTACCCGCTTGGCGCCTTTCGTCTTGGCGATTTCGCCCGCTTTGTCGACGGCCGCCTTCTCACCGGAAATCACGATCTGTCCCGGCGCGTTGTCGTTGGCCACCACCACGATTCCGGCATCGGCGGCTTCCTTCACTGCCGCTTCGGCGCCTTCGATGTCGATGCCGATCAACGCCGCCATGGTTCCCACGCCCACCGGGGAAGCCGCCTGCATCGCCTGACCGCGCAGGCGCACCAGCCGGGCCGTGTCGGCGAGCGAAAATGCGCCCGCAGCGCACAGCGCCGTATATTCGCCCAGCGAATGACCGGCCACGACCCGCGCATGTCTGGCCAGGTCGAGCCCGGCTTCGCTCTGCAGCACGCGGACAATCGCCATGGAGGCCGTCATGATCGCCGGCTGGGCATTTTCCGTCAGCAGCAGATCGGATTCGGGACCTTCCCACATCAGGCGCGACAAACGCTGGGACAGCGCGTCATCGACTTCTTCGAACGCCTCGCGCGCAGGCGCGAAGGCTTCGGCTAGGATTTTGCCCATGCCGACTGCTTGGCTCCCCTGACCGGGAAAAATAAATGCTCTCAAGATCGCCTCCGTTTGGAGCCCCTTAAATCCAGGCTCCGTCCAGCGCAAGATGCATCCATGGGCAGGAGGGCAAAATGGATCTCACAGGCGCAGCCTATTTCTACACGCTGGCTCAGATTGGCATCACCTTCGCGGGGTTTGCCGCCATTCTCATGACGATCCGCCAAATGCGCGGCGTCAGCATGTCAAAATTCCATCTCTGGGTCGCACGGTCTTATGTGCAATCGGGCATGGTGACGGCGATGAATGCGATGCTGTCGCCGCTTCTGTTTGCGCTTGGGCTTTCCGAACGCCTGACGTGGCAGGTCGCGAGCATCTTCATCGCCATTCAGTCCGTCATTTTGATCGCGCTCGCGCCCAGGCAATGGCGAGCGGCCACTGACCGGCCGCTGCAGATGCGGGTGAAAATCCAGATCGGTTTCGGGCTCGCCATCAATGCCGGCCTGTTGGCAAACGCCATTGGTTGGCCGTTCGAACCCATGGGCGGCCTCGTCATGCTCGCGGTCTCGTGGAACCTGTTCGCCTTCTTCGCGCAATTCGCGGAATCCATCCGCTTCTTCTTCGAGGAGGAAACCGCCGAATGATCCCGGTCAGGGAGCCGCGAGCGCAGGCCGCCGGACGCGGGCCATGGCCAGCACCAGCGCCGCCGCGCTCAGCAGCGACAGCGCCAGAATCGCCATCCCTCCGGCATAGCCGCCGGTAAGCTGCTTCGCCCAGCCAACGGCATAGGGGCCGATGAATCCCCCGAGATTCCCAACCGCATTGATGAGAGCGATTCCTGCGGCAGCGCCACGGCCCGAGAGAAATTGCGCGGGCATGGCCCAGAACGGCGCAAGCGTCGAACAGATGCCGATCGCAGCGAGCGCCAGCGCAATCAGCACCAGCGCGGGGTTTTGCAGCGTCGCGGACAGCGCGAAGGCGGCTGCGCTCATCAGCGACGGCAAGGCCACATGCCAGACGCGTTCTCCGCTGATGTCGCTGTGGCGGCCCCAAAGGAATTGGGCGAGACCGGCGGCCGCATAGGGCAATGCGACGAGCAGCCCAATGGCGAAATTCGAAAAGCCCATGGCCTGCACAATCTGCGGCAACCAATAGCCAATCCCGTACAGCCCGACCACGATGCCAAAATAGATCAGGCACAGCAGGATGACGCGGAAATCGGCGAGCGCGCCGGACACACCGTGAATGCTTTCCTCGGAATTGGCACGCTCGGCGGCGAGATCGGCCGCGATGGTTTCCCGTTCCCGTGCCGATAGCCAGCGTGCGTTGCCGGGGCCGTCTGGAAGCAACAGGAACACGATTGCCGCGAGCACCAGCGCGGGAATGGCTTCCAGAATGAACAGCCATTGCCAGCCATGCAGACCAAGCACGCCATCGACTCCCAGGATCAGACTCGAGATCGGGGCGCCAACGACATTGGTCAGCGGAATGGCAAGAAAATAGGCCGCCGCATAACGCGCGCGCACGCGCGCGGGAAACCACAGCGATAAATAGAAGATCATTCCGGGCGCAAAGCCGGCTTCCGCCAATCCCAGAAGAAACCGCAGCACATAAAAGCTCATCGGTCCGTGTACAAAAGCCGTTCCCGCCGAGATCACGCCCCATGTCGCCATGATCCGCGAAATCCACAGGCGTGCGCCGACACGGGTGAGGATCACATTGCTGGGCACTTCGAACAGGAAATAGCCAAAGAAGAAAATTCCGGCCCCCCAACCGTAAATCTCCGGCGTGAAGCCGAGGTCCTTGTTCATGGTCAAAGCGGCAAAACTGATATTCACACGGTCGAGGAAACTCACCGTATAGAGCGCGATCATCAGCGGAATCAGCCGCCGCGCCGCCTTCGCGAAAACGAGATCGTGCTGCGGAATCCCCAAATCCCCCTCACCCGGCCATCAGTCCTGGCGGAGGTTTTCGGTCATTACAGGAGCGGCAACAAGGGTGTGTTGCGAAATCAGCGGCGCGCTTGTTGCTGGGTCACCGGCGCGCCTTGCGACCGCGCCTGAGCCAACAGAGCGCTGCAATCGGCATCCTTGGCCAAACCGGGATCGACAAAAGGGAGAATTGCGGCCAACGGCGAAAGCACGGCGGCCAGACCCACGGCAATTCCGCCCTGCGCGATCGCCGAGCCGGCATCCACCCCGATGGCGGGCTGACTGAGCGTACCGTTAACCGTGATGGGTGCACGCACACGAACGAGCTGCGGCTTTTTCGGATGCCCGGTGATCGCGAGATTCAGCCGCTCTGTCCGGAGATCGACCGTGCCCTCGCCGCTGGCAAGAACGACCGGGGTATCGAAGGCAAACTGGTTGAGCGTCATCACGCCGTTCTTGGCCGTGAATCCCGCAACCGCGCAATGCACGTCGATTTTGCTTTGGTCGTTGGTCAGCAAAAGGCCGAGCGCACTGGCAACATTGATCCCCAAAAGTTCGGCGAAGGCTTGACGGATTTCGCCATGCGGCACGACGACGGTTGCGGTGCCGTCCGCAGTGGAGGCTGCTTTATGGATCGAGTTTCCCACCCCATGCAGCTTCGCGCGCGCAATGGCCTGACCGGCGAGCGCCGACGGCCCTTTCTTCGAGCTGCCGACAAATTGGCCGGCATCCAAACCCGTCACACGTACGTCGATGTCGCTGACCGGAACGTCCTTTCGCGCGTCAATCTGGACATCGCCTTTCAAGGTGCCCTGCGCGAACGCGAACGTCACTGGCGTCATCTTCAGCACGCCATCCTTGAGCGACAATCTCGTCTCGGCGCTGCGCAGCGGAAAGTCGCGCGAAACCACCACGGCAGCGCGATAATGGACATCGGCATTCATCTGACGCAGTCGCTCGACTTGCAAAGGCGTATCCGGCAGCACACCGCGCGCAGGGTTTGCATTCGGTGTCCCCGCCACGGTGATCTTGGCCGCGGGCGCTTTTGCCCCAGGCGTCGAAGGGGTGGCGCTCGCGGGCGGCAGCTTGGCGCCGGCGCCCGGACGCGCCCCGATCAGCGGGCCCAAATCGTCGAAATTCAGTTTCTGCGAGGCGATATCGGCCTTCAGATAGGGCTTATCGCCCGAAGCATCGACAGTGAGTTCGCCGTGAAGATCGCTATCTCCGACTTTGCCGCCGAAATTGTGGAAGCGGAACGTCTGCCCGTCGCGCGTCAGATCACCGGAAAGGCTGTAACGCGGTGTGTTCGGCAGCGTCAGACCCGTCAAATAATAGACGTCCGCCAAATCCGCTCCGGCAAAACTCGCCTTCGCCTGGAAACCGCCAAGATCGAAAGGCTTGTTCAGCGAACCTTTGGCATCGAGGCGTGTGGCGCCGGCGACGATATGGCCATCAAACCCGTAGGCCTGATCCGGCTTCAGATTGAGCAAAGGATCGCCCCTGAACTCAGCCGTGAACGGCGCGCGGTTCAGCTGCCCCTTTCCGACCAATCTGAAGAATTGCCGGCCTGTCGCGCTGTCATTCTCCTCGGACGAGACCGTACCGGCAAAGGTGAGATTTTTCTGTGCGTCGTTGAGGTCAAGGTGCCCGTCGCGAACGACGAAATGCTGGATGGGCGGGAGGCGCAACGGGGACTTGTTTGTCTCGTCGAAAACCCAATTGGCACGGCCGGATTTCTCCCGCATCAGCCGCATTCGCGGCTGGTCGATGTCCACCAGCGGCAGCACAATCCGCCAGCCGAGCAACCGCTTCAGGTCCAACGAAACCGTGAGCCGCCGCACATCCGCAAACGCGCCCGCATGATCCGGACCGCTCTGGGTGACCCATTGCGGCTGGGAGATTTGAAGATCGTTCACGACTGCTGTCGGTGTCCACGAAAACAGTTTGACGTTCAGATCACCGGCAAGCCGAACCTCGCGGTGCATCCTGCGCGATAGGTATGACCCGATGGGGCCGCGCAAGGCGTTCCAGTCGACAAACACCAAAACGAGCACAATGGCCGCAACCAAGCCGGCAACAATGCCGCCGGTCCATTTCAACACCCGATGCCGGGAGCTTTGCCGCGCTCCGGCCGGCCGTCTCTTTTGGAATGGGAACCACCTCACAGGACACCTCGCCCGGGCTTACAGGGCGTTAACGTGCGAGGCGGGCCAAAAAGCTCCTCCCATCGGGAAAAATTGAACAAACAAGAGAGCTTACAGTGGCTTGGCCGAAGAACAGCAGCTAAGTGTTTGGTCTGGGGCTTGGCTGGCTTGCCCTCGAAAGCCCTGTCCGCTATACGGCGCGCCTCAGACCGGGTGCGGTCGCGAGGACCGCTGATGAAGATCAGCGGGTATGCCGGATGGCCGGCGCTTCGCGAACCGACACGGCCAGCGACCTTCTCGCTGCGTTCGTGCCGCACCCTAAGGAAGGAAGCGACATGGCTCTCTATGAGCACATGCTGATTGCGCGTCAGGATATCAGCGCACAGGCGGTGGACGCATTGGCCACCCATTTGAAGACCATCATCGAAACCGAAGGCGGCAAGGTCGAGAAGCAGGAATATTGGGGCCTGCGCACGCTTGCCTATCGGATCAAGAAGAACCGCAAGGGGCATTATGTGCTTCTGAACCTGAGTGCGCCGGCCAACGCGATCAGCGAACTCGAGCGTCAGCTCAAGATCAACGAAGACGTGCTGCGTTTCCTGACGGTGCGGGTCGAAGCCTTCGAACAATCCAATTCCAGCCGCAAGCGCGAGCGTGAAGCCGCCGGCGGCGAGACTCGCCGGCCCCGTGAAGACGGCATGGCCGAAATAGAAGGAACCGTGCAATGAGCGCGCAACCCCCTCTGGCCCGCCGGCCTTTCTTCCGTCGCCGCAAGACCTGTCCCTTCTCCGGCGCCAATGCCCCCAAGATTGACTACAAGGATGTGAAGCTGTTGCAGCGTTACGTGTCCGAACGCGGCAAGATCGTGCCATCGCGCATCACCGCGGTCTGCGCCAAAAAGCAGCGTGAATTGTCCAAGGCCATCAAGCGCGCCCGCTTCATGGCTCTCATTCCCTATCTCGTGAAATAGGAGCACGTCCGATGCAAGTTGTGCTCTTGGAACGAGTCGAGAAGCTTGGCCAGATCGGCGACGTCGTGAAGGTGAAGGACGGCTTTGCCCGCAATTATCTGCTGCCGAAGAAAAAGGCGCTGCGCGCGACGAAAGCCAATCTCGGCTATTTCGAAACCCAGCGCGCGCAGCTCGAAGCGCGCAATCTGGAACAGCGCAAAGAAGCCGAAAAGATCGGCGAGAAGCTGAAAAGCAAGGCTTTTGTGCTTCTGCGCCAGGCCGGCGATCGCGGCCAGCTTTATGGCTCGGTGAGTCCGCGCGACATCGCCAGCGTCGTTACGGCGGGCGGGTTTTCGATTGAGCGCACACAAGTTCCCATCGACAAGGCCATCAAGAGCCTCGGTCTGCATGAGATCTTTGTCGTGCTGCATCCTGAGGTCCGCGTGCCGGTCACCATCAATGTCGCGCGTACGGAAGATGAAGCCGAGCGCCAGGCGCGCGGCGAGGATGTGCTGAGCGAAAAAACCGAAGCGGAAGAAGCGCAAGCCAACGCCGAAGCCCTGTTCGAAGAAGGCGCAGGCCCGAAAACCGAGGCCGAAGAAGAGACGCCGGAGTAATTTCGCGCCTATTGCGAATTGGAAAATGGCGAGCGGAAAATCCGCTCGCCATTTTCGTTTCAGATCGCACGCCGCCGGTATTTCGAGGCCACAACGCGCCCCATATAGGGTCGGACGAGGTATTGGAACCGAGGTGCCCCTGCACCCTCCCCCCCATATTTTCTGCAAAACAATTAGATGTGACGGGACCGCAAAACGGCACAAGCACTAGGGCCATGGGCTCTTTTGCGGTGCAACGTTCCGATAAAAGCCGTGCTAGATTGCATGCACGGAGGTGCCCATGTCTGCTCAAAGCGAAACCGGCCGGATTACCGTGCCCCAGATTCGGGCCCGCAAGAGCGGCACGCCGGTTGTCTGTCTCACTTGCTACCACGCCCATACCGCGCGGCTGCTGGACCAACACGTCGACCTGATGCTGGTGGGCGACTCGCTAGGCATGGTCATGCACGGCATGGAGACGACGCTCGGCGTCACACTCGACATGATGATCATGCATTCTCAGGCCGTGATGCGGGGCAGCAAGCGCGCGCTCGTTGTCGTCGATATGCCATTCGGGTCCTATGAAGAAAGCGCCGAAATCGCATTCCGCAACGCGTCACGCGCAATGAAGGAAACCGGTTGCACCGCGGTCAAACTCGAAGGCGGCGCGCGCATCGCGCAGACCATCCATTATCTGACGCAGCGCGGCATTCCGGTGATGGCGCATATCGGCCTGACGCCCCAAATGGTCCAGGTGATGGGCGGCTTCCGCACGCAAGGGCGCGACGAGGCGGATTGGCCCGCGCTGGAAGCCGATGCGAAGGCGATCTCGGATGCAGGCGCGTTCTCGGTGGTGCTGGAAGGCATTGTCGAGCCCTTGGCCGCGAAAATCACCAAGCTCATCCCTATCCCGACGATCGGCATCGGGGCCTCATCCGAATGCGACGGTCAAATCCTGGTGATGGAGGACATGCTCGGACTTAACCCTCGCCCCCCCCGTTTCGTGCGGGAATACGCCCATTTGGGGCCGGATATCGAGGCGGCCGTCACGGCCTACGCAGCCGATGTGCGAAGCCGGCGCTTCCCCGGCAAGGAGAACGTCTATTCGATACGCAAAGGCGCCAAATCCGTGTAGGCCAAATCCGTATAGGTTTGCCAGCCGCCGCGCACCGCGCTAAGCATTCCGGCACCAGTGGTGTTTGCGCTTATGCGTGGCCCTTGGGCCTTTCTTCGGCAATCCGAAGAGTGAGGCTTATTCAGCGCCCAGGGCTCCAAATGGGAGGAACATGGGTGCATCGTTTGAGGATTCGTAAATCGTGAGCGACATCTTCCAGGAAGTCGAAGAAGACGTACGCCGAGAGCGATACGAACAGATTTGGAAGCAGTACGGCAATTACATCATCTTGGCCGCCGCTCTGCTCGTCGCCGCCGTCGCAGGCTACCAAGCCTGGAAAACATACGATCTGTCGCAGCGGCAGAAAATCTCCGACCGTTATCGGGAAGCCACCCAATTGATTCAGAGCGGCAATGTGCCGAAGGCGGAAACCGATTTCGCCGCGCTGGCGAAGGATGCGCCAGCGGGATATGCCACGCTCGCCAAGTTCCACCTCGCCGGTGCTTATATCGCCCAAGGCAAACGCGATGCCGCCGTGGCGCTGTTGCGCGAACTCACCACCTCTTCCGATCCCATCGTTGCGAGTTCGGCGCGGCTGAAGCTCGCGTGGACCAATGCCGATGCGAGCCCGAAATCGGACATTGTGACTCTGCTGCAGCCGCTGAACGATGCCGACAATCCATGGCGATTTGCAGCCCAGGAAGTGCTTGCCTATGTGGACCTGAAGGATGGCGCGCGCGGGCAAGCGCTGGCCGAATATCAAAAGCTCGGTCTGGACCCTACTGCACCGGCTAGCCTGCGTCAGCGCGCGACCGGCATTGCCGAATATTTGCGGGCCAATCCAGATGCGGGTATCGCCCCGGCAACGCCTGCGCCGCCAACGCTCCCGAGTCTCAACTCCGCTGCACCTGCCATTTCACCTGCGCCCGCCAATGGCGCAACAAACGGCCAAGGGACAAACCCAAAATGAAGTCGCGTAGCGCGTTCAGTGTTGTTCTTTTGCTTGTCGCCACCACCGTGCTGTCAAGCTGCGGAACCTACAACACGGTTGCGGACTGGTTCGACCGGACGAAGAAGAGCAAGATTCAGGGTGAACGCATTTCCATTATCGCGTCCGAACAGGCGCTCTCGTCCGATCCGACGCTGTCGGCGACGAAAATGGATTTGCCGCCGCCAAAGAAAAACGCCGAATGGCCGCAACCTGGCGGCACGCCCGACAATGTGACGGGCAATCTGATGGCGGACGGGCCGCTGGAGCAGATTTGGAGCGTCTCTGCCGGCAAGGGCACGGATGACGATTCGCGTTTGACTGCACCTCCCATTGTTGCGGGTGGCCTGATCTATGTTCTGGACGCACAGACGCATGTTTTTGCGTTCGAAGCGCAAACCGGAAAGCCCGTGTGGGACAAAAGCCTTTCGCCCATAGAGCCGGGCGAAAGTCCGTCCTGGTTCAATATTTTCGGCTCGAGCAAGGCCATCAATCCGACCAAAGGATTTGGCGGCGGTCTCGCCTATGACAATGGCAAGATTTTTGCCGCGACCGGTTTCGGCAATGTGATCGCGCTCGAAGCGAAAACCGGCAAACAATTGTGGTCGGTCAATACGGTGGTGCCGGTGCACTCGGCTCCCGTGGTTGTCGATGGCCGCGTCTATGTCATCACGCAGGAAAACCAGACGCTCGCAATCGATGCGGATACCGGCCAAACGCTGTGGGACCATCGCGGCACGGTCGAAAGCGCAGCCATCATGTCGAGCGCCAGCGTCGGCGTCGCCGGCGACACGGTGGTCGTGCCCTACAGCTCCGGCGAGCTGTTCGCGCTACGCGCGCAGAACGGCCAGCCTGCCTGGACCGACACGCTGACGCGAAGCGGTAATGTCACTGCGCTGACCGTCATCAACGATATCGCGGGCCGGCCCGTGATCGACCGCAACCTCGTCTTTGCCATCAGCCATTCGGGCACGCTTGCGGCCATCAATTTCCGCTCCGGCAGCCGCGCCTGGACACGCAACATCGCGGGTATCCAAACTCCGCTG
>DATARE010000038.1:0-12345 GCA_036264295.1 Micropepsaceae bacterium
CGATGACGCCTGGAAAGCCGATGAGCTTCCAGCCCGCCTTGTTGCGATTGCCGCCATAGATGGGATCCGAGAACATGCCTTCCATCACGGTCTGGTAGACGGTCGCCCAGAACACGCGCACCGGCAGTCCGCTCTCAAAGGTAATTTTGGCGGTGGAAAGACCGATCAGCACTTCCTCGCGCTGCGCCTCATTCAGCCGGTCAAATGACTTGTTGTAGGTCTTGGCGCAGTGCGCGTTGGTTGCCTCGATACCGGCACGATAAAGCTGGGCGGGTGTCAGCGGCAATTGATAGCCCTGGCTGGGTACACCGGGCTTCCACGGGCCCTGCATATAAAGCCGGTCGCCCTTTCCCCAGGCACCGGCGAGCGCGCGGTCGATGAAAATATTGATGCCGATATCCGTGCCTTTGGGCGTCAGCTCGTCCGCCGGCACCATGTGATCGACCAGCGCCTCGACGAAAGCGGCCTCTTCGTTGTTCAGGAAGGCGTAGCCCGGAACCGCCGAATTTGTGGCGGTTTGCGCCTGAGCGGTCTCCGCGGCAAATCCGGGAAGCGCGGTGGCCGCGCCGCCGACAACGGCGCTTTTCAGAAAGTCACGCCGGCCAAATCCATTGTCTGTCATTCTGCCCTCCCCGGCGCGCGCCCGTATGGTGCGAACTTATCCGCACACGCGCGCGACGCTGCGAAAATGCCTCTTTCAGGCGGCATGGGCAAGGCCATGAACGCGTGCTTCGCGTGTACGCTGTGATATACTCCGCGAAAAACGATGAGGAACGTACGGAGGCTCGCATCATGCGTAGGATTCCGCGTAACACCGTCACCGCGTTAATTGCTTTCTTCACCCTTGCCCCATCGTCTCTCAGTTCCGCCCATGCCGTGGAGAACACGGGCCCAATCCCGGACATGGCAGGGGCGTGGTCACGGCTGACATTCGGGTTTGAGCGTCCCGAATCTGGACCCGGCCCGGTCGGGCGGCTGGATCGGCGGAGCACCGGTGGAAATTACAACAATCCGATCCTGAAACCGCAAGCCGCGGCTTTGGTGAAGCAACGTACCGAGATGCTGCTGGGCGGCGAGGATTTTCCCACGCCTTCGAACCGCTGCCTTCCCATGGTGGCGCCTTATCTCTTCCGGGTTCAGGAAATGCAGATGATCCAGAAGAAGGACGAAGTCATCTTTCTCTACATGCAGGATCATCAGGTGCGGCACATCAAATTGAACCAGGCGCATCCTGCCCACATCACCCCAAGCTGGTATGGCGATTCGGTCGGTCACTACGAAAACGGAACCCTGGTGGTCGATACTATCGGCGCCAAACTGGGGCCGGTTCCCCAGGTGGACATGTATGGTTCCCCGTTCAGCGAAGCGCTGCACGTGGTCGAGCGTTACCGCCTGATCGATTATGAGACCGCAAAATCCGCACAGGAGCGCAATATCCGCGAACAAGGTCCGGTGGCAACCGAACAGGCCGCAGCAATCGATGAGACCTACAGAGGCGACGGGCTGCAAATCCAATTCACGGTCGAAGACGAGAACGTCTTCAACACATCATGGTCAGGCATAGCGACGTATCGCAAGGCCGCCGGATGGGTGGAGAATGTCTGCGCCGAAAATCCCCATGAATATTACGCCGGCAGGGATACGGACGTTCCGAAAGCGGACACGCCGGATTTTTAGCCCAAGCGAAAATTCTTGCCGGTCTGAGGTGATCCGGGACCGGGAACTTTCCGGGGCAGTGAGCTTTTCTTAGAAGGCAAGGCACCGCCTTGGCCAAAGCTCCGGAACCGGCCAATGTTGCAAACAACAAATTCTGGGGCGGGCGAACAAGGACGCGGGCGAGCGCCGGCTGGTCTTCAATATTTTGGGCTGATTCCTGCGGCCATCGTGGTGGCGGCACTTTATTTCGGCAGGCCCGTGTTGTTGCCGCTCGCCATTGCGGTTCTTCTCGCTTTCGCGCTGGCGCCTTTCGTGGCCCGGCTGCGTCATTTCGGTGTTGGGCGCATATCTTCGGTGCTGCTCTCCGCAGCTCTCACCATCGCATTGGTAGCGGCAATCGGGATGTTCGTGGGCCAGCAAGTCATGCAGCTCACGGACCAATTGCCATTGTATCAGGAAAATCTGGTGCAAAAGATCCAGACCATTCGGGGCACAACTGTGGACGGAGGCTTCATCGGCCGTGCCTCTGCAATGCTGAAGACGCTGCGAGATCAGGTGACGGGAACTCCGCCGGATATCAGCGTCCCCCAGCCGCGCACGCGCAATGCCACGGCACCGGCCCCCGTACCCGTGGAGATCCGTCAGCCCGACGCGACACCGCTGGATCTGTTCCTCAACATTGCCAGTCCTCTTGTCGCGCCCTTGGCGGCGGCAGGCATCGTGCTGATTTTCATGATTTTCATCTTGCTGCACAAAGAGGACCTCCGGGATCGATTCATCCGATTGGCGGGCTCGGGCGACATGCAGCGAACGAAATTGCTGCTCGATGAAGGCGCGGAGAAGCTCAGCCATTATCTGCTTATGCAGACCGCGATGAATTTCACGTTTGGCTTCGTCATCGGCATCGGTCTTTGGCTGATCGGGATACCCAATCCGGCCCTTTGGGGCCTTGTGGTGACGATCCTCCGTTTCGTGCCCTATATCGGGGTGCCTCTGGCGGCGCTGCTCCCAATCGTCCTTGCACTGAGCGTCGATCCGGGTTGGTCCATGTTGCTGCAGACCATTCTGCTCTTCACCGCATGTGAATTGCTCGTCGGACAGGCCATAGAACCCTGGCTCTATGGGCGGAAAATGGGACTTTCACCGGTTGCCGTGGTCATCTCAGCGACGTTTTGGACCTGGCTCTGGGGCCCTTTGGGCCTGCTGCTCTCCACGCCGATGACCATGTGCCTGGTTGTTCTCGGGCGCCATGTCGAGCATCTGCAATTTCTCGATGTTCTTCTCGGCGACCGGCCCGCTTTGGCTGCGGAAGAAGCCTTGTACCTCCGTATGCTGAGCGAAGACGCCGATGAGGCGGTGATCGAGGCGGAAGAATTCCTCAAAGAGAATTCTCTCCCGCGCTATTACAGCGATGTCGTTCTAAAGGCGTTGGGGCTGGCGCAAGCCGACCTTAACCGAGGCGCGCTCGATCCCGAGCGGATTGCGCGGATCACAGACACGACCCAAACTTTGATACAGGATCTTTCTGACGTCGATTATGGCGCGACAAACGGTGCTGTGGCCGCAACACAGGGTCTACCCGCGCGACCTTCGGCGGGACCAAGTGCTTCCGTTCTATGCGTCGGCGGCCGTGGCGCGCTGGATGAAGCCGCGGCGTCTCTGCTGGAAAATATTTTGGCGGAAAAAGGGATCGGGGTGCGCATTGTCGCCGGCAGGGATTTGTCTGCGGCCAATCTTTCGACGGACAGACGCATTGTTTGCCTCTGTTATTTGGATCCTGGAAATCTGGCGCGGCCGCGCTATCTCATGCGCCGCATTCGGCGCCATATGCCCGGCGTCGACATCATCGCCGCCTTTTGGCACTACACGGACGACAACAATGATGTGTCGAAAATCATGGGCTGCGACGTGGTGACGGACCTTGAAAAGGCGGCCGAGCGCATCACCGTCGCCTGCGCGCCTGATATCCCACACAATCCCCTCCACCAAGCCAGGACAGCGCCCCCGCGACAAAGGCACCCGCACTGAGCGGACCCGTTGGATAGAACGGCGGGCTGTGGAAATCCGGCCCAAGGTTGCCCGCTTTATCTGGGGTGCCGCGCTATATCTAGCTCATAACAAGGGCCCTCCGACGATAACTCGTGCGTGAACGAATAGCGATGTCAGAGCGTGTTGGTGATTCGGCCTCCGTTCGTACTGCCGCTGTTCCGGACGCCTATGTACGCGGCGACGCCCCTGTGCAATGACCGCAGATCATAGCTTGGGGGCCGCCATTACGAATGAAGCACAGCCCGGCGACGGGAAATTCCGGATCGCCGTCATCGGAGGCGGCCCGGCCGGCTTGATGGCCGCCGAAATCGCGAGCGCCCGCGGCGCCGATGTCACCGTCTATGAACGCATGCCGACCATGGGCCGCAAATTGCTGATGGCCGGGCGCGGCGGTCTGAATCTCACGCACTCCGAACCGTTCGATAATTTTGTCGCGCGCTATGGCGCGGCATCCACACGATTGCAACCCCTACTCGAAGATTTTCCGCCGGCAGCGGCATTGGCGTGGGCGGACGGTTTGGGTCAGCCGGTTTTCACCGGTTCGAGCGGGCGCGTCTTTCCCAAGACGATGAAGGCCTCACCGCTTTTGCGCAGCTGGCTCACCCGGCTGCGGATATCCAAGGTTCGGATGCTGACGCGACATGAATGGCGCGGCTGGGACCATTCCGGGACGCTGATTTTCGACGGGTCCGGGTACCCTCAAACGGCAAAACCCGATGCGACCATTCTCGCGCTGGGTGGTGCGAGTTGGCCCAAGCTCGGTTCCACCGGCGCATGGGTCGAGATTCTTCGCGCGCGAGGGGTGATCGTGAATACGCTTCGCCCCACGAATTGCGGTTTTGCAATTGCCTGGAGCGAGATATTTCGTGCGCGTTTCGCGGGAGCTCCGCTGAAGAACGCCGCTTTCCGTTTCGGTGATACAATGGTTCGCGGCGAAGCGGTCATCACCGATTACGGAATCGAGGGCGGGGCCATCTATGGGCTATCAGCCACGCTGCGCGATGCCATTGCCGTGGAAGGGCGCGCGCGTTTGACGATCGATCTGCGTCCCGATCAATCCGTTTCACACCTCGCACAGAAGCTCGATAAAGCGCCTGCCAAACAATCGCTCGCGAACGTCTTGCGGAAGGCACTGCATCTGTCACCGCTGGAAATCAATCTCTTGCGGGAAGCGCACAGCTTGGATGCGGCCGCGGATCCGCAAGGGATTGCGCAAGCGATAAAAGCGATTCCGCTCGACTTGATTGGGACGCAAGCAATTGCGCGCGCGATATCCAGCGCGGGCGGGGTCGCGTTTGAGTCGCTCGACGAGCATCTGATGCTGCGTGCCGTTCCCGGATGTTTCGTCGCGGGTGAAATGCTCGATTGGGAAGCACCAACCGGCGGCTATTTGCTGCAGGCATGTCTGGCTACCGGCGTAAGGGCCGCAAATGGCGCACTTGCCTGGCTTAAACAACGTCCCTGAATTTTCGGAACGTCACGGAATAGCGCAAAGATTCCATAGCCGGAATGCTGTGCTCCCATTCGTCTCGCACTTCTCCGTTCAGCACATAGGCGGAACGCGGCTCCACAATGATCGATGCACGCTGCCAACCCGCGCCGGTCTTTCGACGCAGCCGGAATTTGCAGGGCGACAGCAATGACAGGCCGACAACTTCGCCGAAGATCGGCCTGTCCTTGTGCCAGCCAATGCCCGCGCCGGGCGCATATTCGGTGACCAGCACCTGTTGAAGCGCCTGTGCGTCTAGCCCGGCGAGCTCGGCAGCTCTTTTGCGCAGGGGCTGGAGGAAATCGGGGATATCGTCCGCCCGTTCGAGCCTGTGTTCGTTGAACCGATAACGCCAACCGAACGAAACCACACGCCTCTTGCCCTTATATCCCGCGACAAATTCGAATTCCTTGAACGGCAAAGGCTTCAAATTTGCCACCAGCGCCCGCTGCTCCTCAGGCGAGATGACGTTTTGCGCATAGGTGAATCCTGGCGGCAGACCGAGCGCGTGCCCAAACAACTCCGCCTGCCGCATGATGCCCATCTGTCCTGTCTAGCTCCCGTCAGCTCGCAATGGTTCTCAGAGCTACATGGCTACGATACGTGGATATTCCAACCGGGCCGCGCACGGGAAATTTCCTTGGTTGTGTGAGGTATTTGTGGAATTGTGGCCAATCCCACAAAGGAGATTCCGACGCATGGCTCGACGGGCCGGAAGCGCCGATCTGCCATTGCATACCGGCCAAGTCCCAAAATGGCTGGCCGAGCGTATGGCGCGCCTGGGTGCCGTGATGAGCGAAGCGATCGTTCATCATTATGGGCGCGATGAACTCCTACGCCGATTGGCGCACCCATTCTGGTTTCAATCGTTCGGCGCCGTAATGGGCATGGATTGGCATTCGTCGGGTATTACCACCAGTGTGATCGGCGCATTGAAAAGAGGCCTCGCGCCGCGAGCCGCAGAACTCGGGATCCACATCTGCGGCGGCCGCGGAAAACATTCGCGGCAAACACCGAACGAGCTTGTCGCCATTGGCGACCGGGTCGGCTTCGACGGTGCCGCCCTCGCACAGACCAGCCGGCTGGTTGCGAAAATCGACAGCGCTGCCGTGCAGGACGGATTTCAGCTTTATCTGCACGGGTTCATCGTGACCGATGATGGCCATTGGGTTGTCGTTCAACAAGGGATGAACGGCGCGCTAAAACAGGCGCGGCGCTATCACTGGCTTTCGGAGGGGCTCAAAAGTTTTGTGGACGCGCCTCATGCCGCAATCGAGGGGCAGAGCACGGGCAAAATCGTCAATCTGACCGATCGCCGCGCGGAAACCTCACGCCGTAAACAGCTGGACCTCCTCGCTTCCCTCGGTCCTGACGGTGTTGTCCGCCAATTCGCTGCGGCGGCGCCGCGTGCCGAAACGGCGCTTCAAGCCGAAACGGCGTCAGCGCAAATGGTGCTGCCGCATCTGATCATGCCGGGACATCATGATGTGCGGCCGGCCGACGTCGTTCTCCGCCGGCTGCACGGCAATTTGGCCGCCGCTGCGGAGCGCGGTCCTGCCGATTTCTGCGAGCTGCTGCTAACGCCAGGCGTTGGGGCTCGCACAATACAGGCGCTCGCACTGGTGGCCGAAATTGTTCACGGGGCGCCTTACCGATTCCGCGATCCGGCGCGGTTTTCTTTCGCTCATGGTGGCAAAGACGGACATCCCTTCCCGGTGCCGCTGCAGGTTTACGATCAGACGATTCGGGTTTTGAAATCTGCTGTCCGGCAGGCCAAGCTGGGCCGCGATGAAGAGCTCTGCGCATTGCAGCGTCTCGATGAACAAGCGCGCCAACTCGAACGGGTGGCTTCCGGTCCTTCGCTCGAAGCGTTGATTGCGCAAGAACGCATGCGTTCCCACGAATATGGCGGGCGTACCGTATCGGGTGATATCTCAGCTCCCTGTCAGACGCGCACTGGCTGATCGCGGCCGTAAAATCGCCGGCGCCGTCCCTCACATACCGATAACCGGAACGGTCTCTCCCGCAGCGCGTATAAATGTTGAGCGAGAGCGTCGCCATGGCGCAATAGGAGAAAAAATGGATCTCATTGGCGCATTGAAGAGAACCGGCAAGAAGGCAGAACGGGTGCTGACCGGCACGCAGCCGAACGTCGACGACATCGATATTCTGGACACGCTAAAAACAGAACACAACGAGGTCAAAACGCTCTTGGAGAGGCTCGTCGAAAGCCGAAGCGGACGGGAACGCAAATCTCTACTGACGACAATCAAAGCTCAGCTTGTGCCGCATCTCCGCGCCGAAGAGGCAGTTCTCTATAACGCGATTGGCGCGCTCGGTGATAAGAAGAGCAAACAAGACGCCGAAGAGGGTCATCTGGAGCACGCGTTGGCCGACAAGATGCTCGCCAAGCTTGCCAAGATCAGCAATGCGCTTTCACCAGAATTTTCCGCCGCCGCAAAAGTGCTGAAGGAACTCGTCGAACACCATGTCGAGGAGGAAGAAAGCAATATATGGCGGGATGCGCGCGAATATTTTCCGCTCGAAAAGCGCGAAGCGTTGAATGAACAATTCGAGGCCGCAAAGAAGAAGGTCCGGGTGTAAGAGAGCGCAACGATATGGCCGATGCGCACCCCCCATGCATCGATCAGGCTCTTATCGCGCGGGCAAGCGCTGTAGTACGCCGGTTGAAACAACAATCGCTCGGGATCGTGACCGCGGAGTCCTGTACGGCAGGACTTGTTTCTGCGGTGCTCTCGCAGGCCGAGGGAGCAGGAGACGTGCTGCATGGGAGTTTCGTCACCTACACGAAAGCGAACAAAACAATTGCCTTGGGAGTCAGCGCTGCACTTCTGGCAAGCCGTGGCAGCGTCAACGAAGATGTGGCACGCGCCTTGGCGCGTGGCGCCCTCCAACGCTCGCCCGCAGATTTGGCGCTGGCCATCACGGGCGTGCTGGGTCCCGAACCCGATGACGATGGCAACCCCGTCGGATTGATCTTTTTCGCCTGTTGCCATCGGGGCGGCGACCCCATTGTGATGCGCCGAGACTATGGGGACAAACCGCACGATGAATTGCGGCGCATCGCAGTTCTGGAGGCCCTTGCGCTCATCGAATTTTGCGCATCGGGGTCGCGCGAAAATCTCAGTGCGAGCGCCAATGTGCGTTGAGCGGGCCGCCCTTGCCGTAGACCGGATCCTTGGGCGGCACTGCCACTTTCGCAATCGCGGCAATGGCTTTGTGATGATCGGCTTCCCCCGGCGTCGGCTGATCATATTTGCCTGCGGCCGGATAGGCCCCCACGACGAGAAGATCGCGGCTGCCGCTTTGCCTTCTGTGCCCGGTGCCGGCGGGAAGAATGGCCACGTCACCGGTTTTGAGTTCCAGGACCTTGCCGCGCGCCCCGCCGAATTCCACCCGGGCCGTTCCACGGGCGATTCCAAGCACCTCGTGTGTGCGCGTATGGAAATGCAAGAAATCATAGATGCCGTCGCGCCATGAATCGCCCCACCCATTTGCAGCAAAGAGTTCTTCAAAGATCGCCGCCGGATCGAAATCGCCGCGCATTCGGACAGGCGAACGGTAAAGGATCAGGGGAAGGCGCGGATTGTTCGGGGTGGCGCCATCGTCTTGGAACCGGAAAAAATTAGGTTTGCGCATCCGCACCAAACCGGCGGTCTCGCCCCGATCCGGTCTTGCGAAGCCAGTCATCTTCTCGACCGCTTTCTTGACGTCTTCCAGCATCGGCATCGCGCATACTCCAAGCCGACGGATAAACCCCTTTGTGCAACCAAAAGTTCCGGCGCGGAGTTACAACATTCATTGTGGATCCGGTGAAGAGGAACCAGTCATGGCAGCAAAGTCACGCAGTGCGGGCAAGGATGTGAAACGGGCCGTGAGCCGCGCAAAGAAAGGCAAACTGAAAAGCGGCAAAGGCGGCAAGGGAGGCACGGTCAAGAACCGCAAGCAAGCCATTGCCATCGGCTTGTCGGAAGCGCGCAAGAAAGGCAAGAAGGTCCCCCCGCGCAAATCCGCGGCCAAGAAAACCAGTGCCCGCAAAACAAAGAGCGCATCAACAAAAAAGGGCGCAGCAGGCTGACGGACCTTCATGCCTTCCACTGTGATCCGAAGCTTCCACTATCACGCTTCGCAACGCAGGCTGGAGATCGTGTTCGTGACAGGGCGCCGTTACACCTATCACGACGTTCCGTCGGCGATTTTCGAGGCGATGCAAGCGGCTTTTTCCAAAGGCGAATTCTTCAACGCTTGCATCCGTGATCATTTCCCCTTTACCCGCGAGCAATGATGCTGGACGTACCGTACTGTGCCGTACGATACGAATGATTTTCGTTGCAGCGCGGAACGCGCAGCAGGCACAAACAGTTACTCCCGCGAAATGCCTTCACGGGAAAGCAAATGAGAGCTCTGGTCTGGCACGGCCGCGGCGATATTCGTGTGGACACGGTCCCCGATCCGGTTATCGAACATCCTCGCGATGCCATCGTCAAAGTGACGTCGACTGCGATATGCGGGTCCGATCTGCATCTTTACGACGGATACATTCCGGCGATGGAGAGTGGCGACATTCTTGGCCATGAATTCATGGGTGAGGTCGTCGAAGTGGGATCGGAAAACAAGAAGCTGAAAGTGGGCGACCGCGTCGTCGTGCCTTTCAACATATGTTGCGGCGAATGCTTCTTTTGCAAGAACGGTCAATGGTCCTGTTGCGAGCGCACCAATCGCGACGCAGACAAGGCGACCAAGATGTTCGGCCACAACACGGCGGGGCTTTTCGGCTATTCGCACCTCACCGGTCATTATCCCGGCGGGCAGGCGGAATATGCGCGCGTGCCTTTTGCCGATGTCTGCCCGACCAAGGTTCCAGAGGGGCTGACAGACGAGCAGGTTCTCTTCCTCACCGACATATTTCCTACCGGTTACCAGGGCGCCGATTATGCCGAAATCGAACCCGGTGACACGGTCGCGATATGGGGATGCGGGCCGGTTGGTCAATTCTGCATACGCAGTGCGCAAATGCTGGGCGCCGGCCATGTTGTCGCCATCGACCGTATTCCGGAGCGGCTCGCACTCGCCGAAAGGGCTGGCGCGGAAACCATCAATTTCGAAAAAGAAGACGTCTACCAACGGCTGAACCAGATAACCAAAGATCGCGGCCCGGATCGATGCATCGATGCCGTCGGAATGGAAGCACATGGTCATGGCAGTTGGGATGCGGTTGCGGACCGCGCGATTGCTTTAACCGGTCTTGGTACGGATCGCATCCACGCGCTGCGCGATTGCTTAAAGAATGTTCGCGCGGGCGGCACCGTTTCGCTGTCCGGCGTCTATGGCGGCTTCCTGAACATGGTGCCGCTCGGCGCGGCATTCCAGAAGGGAATCACGATCCGCATGGGTCAGTGTAACGTGTTGAACTATATGGATACGCTGATGAAAGCGATCCAGGACGGAAAGATCGACCCATCTTTCGTCATCACGCATCGCTGCGATCTCGAAGACGGGCCGGCGATGTATGACACGTTTAAGAACAAGAAAGACGGGTGCATCAAAGTCGTCATGCACCCCCACGCCTGAACAGGAGAGATCCATGGCAACGTCTGTCCGTCCCTTGGCCATTGTCACCGGCGCATCGAGCGGTATTGGCTATGAACTTGCAAAATGCTGTGCCCGGCACGGTTACGATCTGCTGGTCGCCGCTGATGAGGGTGAGATCGACGATGCGGCGGAGGCATTCCGCGCATTCGGCGTCAAGGTCGATGCTGTAGAGGCCGACCTCGCAACAATCGAGGGTGTGGATGAACTTGTCGCCGCCGTGGCGGGGCGCGACGTGGAAGCGCTCCTCGCAAATGCGGGACGGGGCCTCGGCAAAGCTTTCCTCGATCAGGACTTCGATGAAGCCCGCCATGTGCTGGATACCAATATTACGGGTACGATCTATCTCATTCAAAAAATAGGGCGCGATATGCGTGCCCGCCGGCGAGGCAAGATTCTGATCACCGGATCGATTGCAGGGTTTATGCCGGGTACCTTCCAGGCCGTCTATAATGGCACCAAGGCCTTCCTGGACTCCTTCGCATTTGCGTTGCGCAACGAACTCAAAGATACGGGCGTAACCGTAACGTGCCTCATGCCAGGGGGAACCGAAACGGAGTTCTTCGAACGCGCCGACATGCTGGACACGAATATCGGGCAATCCAAAAAGGCCGATCCCGCCGATGTCGCTGAGCAGGGGTTCGAAGCGATGCAAAAAGGCGAAGCGGAAGTGATCACCGGCTGGGGCAACAAGCTTCGTGCCGCCATGGCCAGCATCATGCCCGCCACAATGACGGCGGAACAGCATCGCAAAATGGCGGAGCCGAAGCCCGCCAACAGGTGAAGCCGTCAATCCAGCAATTCGATTCCGATCTGCGAGCGGTCGTGCCGGAACAACACCGGCACGACATCGCCGGGCGCGACGGTGATCCGCTTACGAAACCGGTGGACGACATGGGTCCAGTGCCGGTTGAATTCGGCGTTTGGCGACGGCCGGTTTTCATATTTGCTCTGCGAATCGAGTTCCAATTTGATCCATTGCACCACACCGACGCAGACCCCGTGCCGCGTCGCTTTGATGGCCAGCCGCGCCCCGCCAGCAGGAAATCGCTTTACGCGGAAATCGAAGCGCATCAGCTCCACATCATCCGATAGCACCTCGTGCGGCACCGTATCGAGCGCTTCGGCCAGCATCGGCGGCGCGAAATCGTTGAATCCCGACAGGTCGAATCCGGCAACCTTATCGACGAAGAACATGTCCTGAAGCATCGGCCCGCCGGCGAGATATCCCATGACCGATGCAGACGCAGGAATGATCGTGGCATTCGCCGTCAGCAAATGTTCGTGCGCATGCTCGACGGCCGGCAAAACGCCTTCGGTAATCAGACCGCTGGCAAAGGTTTCGGTCACCAGAACCTCGGCGCGCTCGGGCATATCGCGGGGCACCGACATCTCGGTCGATGGCTTGGCGACAACAGCGATCCGGTCTCCAAGGCCATTCGCGGCAATGATTTCGCGCGCCCGCCCTGCAATAAGACCCACGGACTCGCAGGTGGTTACACTGGCTGCGCCGGCACGTGCCGCCATCAGCGCAAGGAGCC
>DATARE010000058.1:0-14212 GCA_036264295.1 Micropepsaceae bacterium
GCCCAGGCGAGCGAGCAGAACATGAAAAGAGCCATCCCGATTTGCACCAGCCGGCGCGGATCGACCCGGTCGGCGAGCGCGCCCGAAAGCGTCGAAAACAGAAGAAATGGCAACCAATGCGATACGACCGCAAAGCCGCCCAATGCCGGTGAGTGGAACTTCTGAAACGCGACCCAATAGGTGATCACGTGCTCGATACTGTCGGCCATCATCGCCAGCGCGTTGCCGGAAAGATAGGCGCGAAATCCTGGATGGCGCAGTGCCGCGAAGGACTGCCGCGGTGCGGCCGTTCCGCCGGGGGCGGTGGATGCGGTGCTCAAGCCTGTATCCTGATTTGGGCGGACGGGACCGCCTCACGACGCTGCCTGAAAGAGGCATATCGGCGCCTAAGCGCTTGGTCAATGACGCGAACTCGCGCCGCAGGCGGACCGCGGGCGCCGATCCCCAAAGGCCGGCGATTGTGGTAGGAAGTCCGCAACCTTGCAGCGATTTCATTTTCGGGATGCAGTGATGGCGCTTGATGTTGCCGATCAGACGATAGCCGAGCGGCCGGGGCGCACGACTCGCAGCGGCAAGGAGCTGATCTATCGCCACACATTGCTGGTGCGGCTCTCCCATTGGCTCAATGTGCTCTGCGTGATCCTGCTGCTGATGAGCGGCATGCAGATCTTCAACGCCCACGCGATGCTGCATTGGGGCATCAAGGGCGACGACAACGACCCCGCTATCCTCTCCATCTATGCGGAGGAACAGTTGGACGGCCCGCCCATCGGCTGGGTTCAGATCGGCAGCCACAAATTCAACACCACCGGCTGGCTGGGCGTCTTCCGCGATCGCGACGGATTCCTATCGGGCCGCGCCTTTCCCTGGTGGCTTACGGTTCCCAGCAATCAGAATTTGGCGGAAGGACGCCGCTGGCATTTCTTCTTCGCCTGGCTGTTCGCGCTGAACGGCTTGATCTATCTGATCTATGGCTTTGCCGCGCGCCATTTCCAGCGTGACCTTGCACCGACGCGCTATGACCTTAAGCATATCGGGCGCTCGATCCTGGATCATCTCAAGCTGAAGCATCCGCGCGGTGAAGAGGCCAAGCGCTACAATGTGCTGCAGAAGCTGACTTATATTGCGGTCATTTTTGTGTTGTTGCCATTGATGATCCTTACCGGGCTCACCATGTCGCCAGGTGTGGATTCCACCGCGCCATGGCTCTTGGATGTGTTCGCGGGGCGGCAATCGGCCCGCACCATCCATTTCATCACCGCAACGCTGATTGTTCTTTTCCTTCTTGTTCATGTGATCGAAGTGCTGCTGTCCGGAGTCTTCAACGAATTGCGCTCGATGATCACCGGCTGGTTTGCCGTGAAGCCGGAGAAAACCGACGCGCCAGGGAGCAAGCCATGACACGCGAAGGGATCACGCGCCGTGTGGCGCTGAGAGGCATCGTCGGAACCGGTGGATTGATCCTGGCCGGCTGCGACCAGCTTTCGGACAATCAGACTTTCCAGCGCATGCTGGAAAGCGCTGAGAAGCTGAATCTCGGCGGGCAGCGTTTGGTGCTCAATTCCTCGACCCCGCTTGCGAGGGAATATCAGAAATCCGACATCTCGCGCGTCTTCAAGGCGAACGGAACGATCCGTCCCGATGGCGACGAATACAAGCGCATGGCGATGGAAGGTTTCCAGAATTGGAAACTGCAAATCGGCGGGCTGGTGAACAAGCCTGTGTCGTACTCGCTCGAGGAATTGCGGGCCATGCCATCGCGCACGCAGATCACCCGCCATGATTGCGTGGAAGGGTGGAGCGCTATCGGTCAATGGACGGGCGTGCCACTGTCCTTCCTGCTTAAGCAGGCCGAGATGAAACAGAATGCGAAATATCTCGTCTTCCGCTGCGCCGACGATCTGATCGGATCGCGCGATGGCAGCGGGCTTTATTACGAGAGCATCGATATGGTGGACGCTTTCCATCCCCAGACCATCATGGCCTATGCGATGAACGGCCAGACATTGCCCATCGAACATGGGGCGCCGTTGCGGCTGCGGGTCGAACGCCAGCTCGGTTACAAGATGGCGAAATATGTGATGCGGATTGAAGCGGTGGAGAATTTCTCCAAGATCGCCCTCGGCAAAGGCGGCTTTTGGGAAGACCGCGGCTATGAATGGTACGCCGGAATTTGACCGCGATTCTTCGTGACACTTATTGTGTCATTTCCGCGAAGGCGGAAATCCTGCAGCCATAGATCTGGATGCTCGCCGCCGCGGGCAGGACAGTAGCGATTCTCAGGAATCTATAGCGATTTGGCATCGCGTGATATTTGATTGGCTATAATGCAGCCTGCGCCTGGGTTGTGTTAAGGTCCGTGACTTCAACGAGCATTTCGAATCGGCGCATGCGCCGCATCACCTTCAGCACGGAGGCCTTCCATGGCGGTCACACTCAAGGTCAATGGCAAGACCCACACGCTCGATGTCGAGCCGGATATGCCGCTCCTCTGGGCGCTGCGCGACGAACTCGGCCTGACCGGCACGAAATTCGGCTGCGGCATCGCCCAATGCGGCGCTTGTACAGTCCATATCGACGGCGAAGCGATGCGCTCCTGCTCGGTGCCGGTGTCGACCGCCGCCAACAAGAACATCACCACCATCGAAGGACTCGCAGGGCCGGACGGCAAGCTGCACCCGGTGCAGGCCGCCTGGGTCGCCGAAGACGTGCCCCAATGCGGCTATTGCCAATCGGGTCAGATCATGGCCGCCGCGGCTCTGCTGAAGGAGAAGCCCAATCCCACGGATGCCGACATCAACGGCATCACCAATATCTGCCGCTGCGGAACCTATATCCGCATCCGGCGCGCGATCCATCGCGCCGCGACGACCAAAGCCTGAACTGCCCGCGGCCACACCTAGGTTTGGAGAGAGACATGGGACACATGGAGCCCGTTCAAGGCGAAGACGGTCTGTCGCGCCGCAAATTCATTGTCAGCGGATTGTCCGCGGCCGGCGGCCTCGCGCTGGGCATTGCGTTTCCCAATTTGGCGTCCGCGCGCCCACTCGGTGCCGCGCCTTGGAGCAATGACGCACTGGCGAGCGCCAATGAGGTCAACGCCTGGATCGTGATCGATCCGGACGAGACCATCACCATCCGCATTCCCCACACGGAAATGGGGCAGGGTGCGGGCACGGCCAATCCGATGATCGTGGCCGAAGAGCTGGAATGTGACTGGGCGAAGATCAAAGGCGAATTCGCCTCGCCCAACCGCAATGTGCGCGAGAACAATGTCTATAAGGACCAGAACACGGTCGGCTCGCGCGGCGTCGCGACATCGTGGCAATATCTGCAGCAGGCAGGCGCCAGTGCGCGCGTGCGGCTGGTGCAGGCCGCCGCCACGCGCTGGAATGTGCCGGCGTCCGAATGCGGGGCCGAAAACGGTGCGGTGATGCATAAGGCGTCGAACCGCCGTTTCACCTATGGGCAGCTCGCGGCCGATGCGGCCAAAATCAAGCTCGACAAGGAACCGGAGATCAAATCGCCCGACCAGTTCAAGCTGATCGGCAAGCCGCTGCCGCGTCTCGACACCCCGGTGAAGGTGAATGGTGAGGCCAAATTCGGCATCGATGCCAAAGTCCCGGACATGGTCTATGCCTCGGCGATGTCGTGCCCGGTGCCCGGTGGAACGCTGGCCAGCGTCGATGACAGCGCCCTCAAGGGCAAACGCGGCATCATCAAAGTCGTGAAGATGAAAGACGCAGTCGCCGTGGTCGCCGACAACACCTGGCGCGCGATCCAGGGTCTGGAGGCGCTAAAGGTCGAGTGGAATTACGGCGCCGGCGGCAAGTCCGACAGCGCGCAGATGAAGCAGATGTATCGCGAGACGCTGACCGAGCCGATGATCCAGGTGCGCAGCGACGGCGATGCCACGGGCACGCTCGCCAATGCCGGCAAGATTGTCGAAGCCGTCTATGAGGTGCCGCATCTGGCGCATGCGCCGATGGAGCCGCTGAACGCGACGGTGCATCTGCAGCCGGACCGGCTGGATGTGTGGATGGGGACGCAATCGGCGCTGTCCACGCTGCAGCAGAGCGCCAAAGCGGCGGGGCTGAACCCGGAACAGGTCTATGTCCATAACGCGTTTGTCGGCGGCGGCTTCGGACGCCGCTCGAACAGCGACGAGATGGTGCACGCTGTTGCGGTTGCCAAGGAAGTGGGCCGCCCGGTGAAGATGACCTGGACCCGCGAGCAGGATATCCGTGGCGACCGTTATCGCCCGCAAGCGGCGGCAAAATTCCGTGCCCAGCTTGGTCCCGATGGCATGCCGCTGGCGGTGGAAGCCAAAGTGGCGGTGGGATCGATCAACCGTTCGCAGGGGCGGCCGGTGGAAAACGGCATCGAAGGCCAGGCGGTCGATGGCATCGTCAACTCGCCTTACAAGATTCCGAACTTCTATGTCGGCGGCGTGATGAAGAACACGCATCTGCCGGTGAGCTTCTGGCGCTCGGTGGGCGGTTCGCAGAATTGCTTCTTCTATGAAAGCTTCATCGACGAATTGGCCCATGCCGCGGGCAAGGACCCTTATCAAATCCGCCGTGCCATGGTGGACCGCGTCGATTTCGTCGGCGTGCTCGAAAAGCTCCACGAAAAGAGCAATTGGGACTCCAAGCTGCCCAAGGGGCGCGGCCGCGGTATCGCGGTGGCGGAGAATCATGGCTCGGTCGTCGGCACGGTGGCGGAAGTCACCGTGGATGCTCAGGACCGGATCAAGGTCGACCGCATGGTGGTGGCGGTCGATTGCTATCACGTGGTCAATCCGAAGATCATCGAATCGCAGATGGAGTCGGGGGCGATGTTCGGTCTCTCCGCCGTGCTCTATGGCGAGATGTCGGTGAAGGAAGGCCAGGTGCAGGAGCTGAACTTCGACAAATATCGCATTGTCCGTCAGGCCGAAGCGCCGAAGGTTGAGGTCTATCTCGTTCCTTCCGGCGGTAAGAAATGGGGCGGCATTGGTGAATGCGGCACGGCCACCATCGCGCCGGCCGTCGGCAACGCGATCTTCGCGGCAACTGGAAAGCGGGTGCGCGAGCTGCCGTTGAAGAACGTGAAGCTGTCGCAACTCGCCAGCCTGTAGTTGCGACCCGATTCGAGCGAGCCCGTATGCCGGACGGCATGCGGGCTTTGCTTTGCGCTGTTTGAGAAAATGCTATCGTCAACGCGCAGGCTTGAGATCCAGGGGGGATGGGAGATTTCTTCGCCGAGCTGAAAAGCCGCCATATCTACCGCGTGGCCGCGGCCTATGTGGTTGTGGCTTGGCTTGTGCTGCAGCTCTTCAACAATCTGGACCCCATTCTCAAAATGCCGGAATGGGTGGGAAGCTTCATGCTTGCCGTGCTGATGGGCGGCTTTCCTGTCTCCCTCTTCCTCGCCTGGGTGCTGCAGATGGCGCCCCGCGCCGGCGTGAAGCTGCCCGCGCGCATTATCGCCGCCACTGCACCAAGCGCTTTCCCACCGCGGAGCGCCGCGGCGCTTTCCATTGCCGTGCTGCCATTGGCAAATTTGTCGGGCGATCCGGCACAGGAATTCTTCTCGGACGGAATGACCGACGAGATCTCGTCCGCGCTGACCAAAGTGCACGATCTGCGGGTCGTCGGGCGCTCTTCGGCATTCCAATTCAAGGGCCAGCACAAGGATTCCCGCGCTATCGGCCGCGCCTTGGGCGCGCGTTACCTGATCGACGGCTCCGTCCGCAAATTCGGCGAGCGCGTGCGCATCACCGCACAGCTCACCGATGCCGAGAGCGGCGTGCAACGCTGGGCGGAAACCTATAATCGCGAGCTGATGGACGTGTTCGCGGTGCAGGAGGAGATTGCCGAAGCCATTACCACCGCATTGCAGGTGCCGCTCGGACTTGCGCAAGGACAATTGCTGGTGTCGCGGCGCACCGCCAATCTGGAATCCTACGAGGATTATCTGCGCGCCAAAGCGCTGGTGCGGGCGCGTGGCCCGCGCGAATCCGGAGGCCCGCTCAGCGAAGCGGCAAAATTGCTGGAGCAGGTGGTCGCCCGCGATTCCAATTATGCGCCCGCCTGGGCCGTGCTGGCGCAGGCTTACAGTCTGATACCCGCATTTTCCCCGGCGCAAGCAACGGGTTCGCCGGAGGAATTTCGCGGTACTGTTCTGGCAACTCTGAGCAAAGCCGAAAAGGCCGCGCAGCACGCGATCCAACTCGAACCGGCCAATGCGGAAGGCTACACGGCACTCGCCACCGTCGAAACCTTCCGTAGACGGTTCATCTCGGCGGAAGATCTGTTCAAGAAGGCCTTGTCGCTCGATCCCTCCAATCCCGAAGCGCTTCAGGTTTACAGTGTTGCGCTCGCAACCGCGGGACGGCTCAAGGACGCGCTTCCTTTGCGTCAGCGTTTGCGGGCGTTGGAACCCTTCGTGCCGGTCTACAATGTTTTCACCGCCCAGGTCCTTTGGCTGAACGGGCAGGACGATGCCGCCATCGCCATCCTCAACGGCTTGCCGCCCAACACCGCTTTCGGGGCCACTTCGCTCGCCGAAATCCACGCCGCGGCCGGACGTTTTGACGACGCGGCCGATGCGCTGTTGAAGACGCCGCCCGGTTTCTATCGTCCGGGAATCGTGGAGATTGCCGTCCAGCTTCTAAGATCCGCACCCACGCCGACCGCAACCGCATACGAGCTTCCCAAACTGGGCCAGCTCAGCTTCGTCTATCTCTATGCCGGCGCGCCGGAACGGGCGCTGGAACCGGCCGAAGACGGTGATCCCGACGCACCTACCGCGATGCTCTTATGGCACCCGTCCGCGGCAGCCGTCCGCCGGACGGAACGCTTCAAAACCCTGATCCGCAAAGTTGGGTTCGTGGAATTCTGGCGCGCCAATGGGTGGCCGGATTTCTGCCGGCCACAAGGAACCGATGATTTCGTCTGCGAGTGATGCGCATTACCGCCGCATGAAAATCACAAACTGGTCCGAAAACGCGGGTTGAGGGCGGCCACGCCTTTGACTAACGTTTTGGCTGCGATGCGAATCACTCTCGATCCGTGAACGGAACTAATCCCATCAAGCTGATGGCCGCACGTGCGCCTGCGAGACTTGCGTTTGTGGTTGGGTTAACAGCGGCTCTTTCGGCCTGCACTACGACGCGCCCGACGCGCATGCCGGGGCCGATGATCACGCATGCTCCAGAGGCTCATGCGGCCGTTCCAGAGCAGCCGCCAATGGTGATGGCGAATCCGGTCTACAAGGTCGGAAATCCCTATCAGGTAGCCGGTCTTTGGTATTACCCCAAGGAACAGCCCGATTATGACGAAACCGGGCTCGCCTCCTGGTATGGGATCGATTACCACGGCAAGTTGACGGCCAACGGGGAAATATTCGACCGCAATGCCGTCTCGGCGGCCAGTCCCACGCTTCCCATGCCGGTCAATGTGCGCGTGACCAACCTGGAGAATGGGCGGTCGCTGGTCGTGCGGATCAATGACCGCGGGCCTTATGTGAACGGACGCATTCTCGACCTTTCCGAACACGCCGCCGATCTTCTTGGCTTCAGGACCATGGGCATTGCGCGGGTTCGCGTCACCTATCTGGGCCGCGCCGATCTTTACGGTCCGGGTCTCGCGCCGCCATCCCAGGAAACGCCGCCGGAAATCGCCATGGCCGTTCCCGCCGCGCCGGTGGGGCAGGTGCAAACGGCCGCGCTGCCGCCGGTGACGGGCGTGAAGACCGCACCACCGGTCAGCGAAATTATGCTGCCCAAGCCGCTGCAGCACATTGAAATCGCGCCGCTCGAAGCCGTTGCCGACGGGCGCGTGACCGAGATGCCGGTTCCTGCCGCCACCGCAATCTATGTCCAGGCGGGCGCCTACACGTCGCCAGTCAATGCCGGCAGCGTCGCCGCGAAGCTCCAAAGCACGGGCGCGCGCGTCTATCCCGGCCGAAAAGACGGCAAACCGATCTATCGCGTGCGCATCGGGCCGTTCCAGGCGGTGGAGGACGCCGACGCCGCGCTCGCTCAGGTCCAGGGTCTCGGTCATAATGACGTCCAGATCGTGGTCGATTCTGTCGCATCGAGCTGAAGGAATTGGATCCGCGCCCGGCGCCAATGTCTGCGCCATGCGTTTCTGCTCCGTCACTGAAAAAAGGGGTCTGCCGTGTCTGCGTATCGTCTTCGCCGTTTGGCTTTTGGACTTGCCGCTTCCGCGGCAGTGATCTGGCCGCAAGTGGCGGCAGCGGAAATCACTACGCCCGCCAAGCAGGCCATTATTCTCGATTACGACAGCGGCGAAACGCTGTTCTGCAAATCGTGCGACGAGCCCATGCCGCCGTCCTCGATGAGCAAGCTCATGACGGTGGAGCTTGTTTTTCAGCGCCTGAAGGATGGGAGGCTGAAGCCCGAAGACACGTTCCATGTGTCGGAGACCGCTTGGCGCCAGGGCCAGAAGGACAATGAGTCCAAGATGTGGGTGGCGCTCAATTCCGATGTCAGCGTCGATGATCTGCTGAAAGGCATCATCGTCCAGTCTGGCGGCGATGCCTGCGTGGTGGTGGCCGAGGCGCTCGGCAGCTCCGAAGCAGGCTTTGCCGACATGCTGAATGCGCGCGCCAAGGAGATTGGCCTGACGCATTCGCATTTCGTGAATTCGAGCGGGTTGCCTGATCCGGGCCAATACATGTCGGCCGAAGATATCGCCAAATTGTCTGCGCACCTGATCCACGACTACCCGGATTACTATAAATATTTCGCCATTCCGGATTTCACCTGGAGCAAGATCAAACAGCCCAATCGCAACACTTTGGTCACCGAAAGCGGCGGCGTGGACGGGTTGAAGACGGGTCATACCGAGGCGGGCGGCTACGGCATTGTTGCCTCGGCCCTGCGCAATGGCCGGCGCCTCGTCCTGGTGATCAACGGCCTGAAGAGCGAGCGTGAGCGCATCAACGAGGCGCGGCGCCTGCTCGATATCGGTTACCGGGAGTTCAAGGATTATAAGCTGGCGGACAAGGGCAGCGTGTTGGGCGATGCCCAAATCTGGGGCGGAGCCAAGAATGTTGTCGGTGTCACCGTGAAGGATCCCCTGGTGATCATGCTGCCGGTGGATTCGCGTCGCGATCTGAAGGTGACGCTGCGCTATGACGGCCCTTTGCGGGCGCCCATCGAGGCGGGACAGCAGATTGGCACCCTGACCGTTTCGGTGCCGGGAAAACCCGACAAAGTGGTACCCGCCGTGGCAGCGCAGGCTATGCCATCCAACTCATTCCTCGATAAGATGATGATCGGGTTGCAGACGCTGATCTTCGGTGCCGACAAGGCTTGAGTTCGGCCGGATTTCGCATCCCCTCGAGCTGGAATCCAAAGCTCGAAAGCCCCACCTTGAGAGCGAGGTGAGGCGAGCATTTGGAGCGCCAATGGGTAGGAAATTGCACCGCAATCGCACCGGAATTGCACCGGTATTTTTGGCGCTCGAAAGCAGCAATTGCCGGGAAACCTCTGAAAACATTGGGGACGCTCCGTCACTGACAGGGGGGAGGAGTGTTCGAAAAACTGATACCCGGAAAGGCGCTCGGATCGCATGACGCAAACCGGGACGGGCCTTCCGCGCGGCAAATTCATCAGTTTTGAAGGTGGTGAGGGGGCAGGCAAATCCACGCAGGCAAGAATGCTCCGTATGCATCTGGAATCGTTAGGGTATACCGCCCTTTTGACCCGCGAACCCGGCGGCTCGCCCGGTGCCGAGGAAATCCGGCGTCTGTTGGTCGAAGGCGAGCCCGAGCGTTGGACATCTCTCGCAGAGACTTTGCTGTTTCTGGCGGCGCGCGCCGATCACATTGCGAGGACGATCGAGCCGGCGCTTTCTTCCGGCACCTGGGTGATCTGTGACCGCTTCGCGGATTCGACATTCGTCTATCAGGGAGTCGCGCGCGGGCTCGGCATGGAATTCGTGCGGAGGCTGCAAAGGACGGCGCTTGGGGATTTCGCGCCGAACCTCACGATCATGCTCGATGTGATGCCGCAGGATGGCCTTGCTCGAGCCGGCAATCGAGGAGCGGCGGAAAACCGTTTCGAGCGCTTCGATGGCGCGTTTCACGATCGGCTGCGCGAAGGCTTTCTTGCGCTGGCCCTTGACGAGCCGCAACGCTGCGCAATTGTGGACGGCAGCGGCGACGCCCAAGCAATCGCTGCGGAAATCTGGCGGGTTGTCTCTGAGCGGTTGAACCCATGAGCCCTCCGCGTCGCGAGGCCCAAGCCGAAGAAGCCGATCGCATCGAAGGTCAGCCGCATCCGCGCGAGACCTATGAACTCACAGGTCAGGATGCTGCGCTTGGCCGCGCAGCGCGGGCCATTCGTTCCGGGCGGCCGCCGCAGGCCTGGCTGCTTGCGGGGCCGCCCGGCATCGGCAAGGCGACATTGGCCTATCGTATCGCGCGCTATTTGCTGCGCCATGGTGCGAGCGCCGATGGGCCCGCCGATCTTTCCGTTTCGCCAAGCGATCCCGTATCGCGCCAGATCGAAGCCGGTGCTCATCCAGGGCTCTTGGTCCTCAGACGCCGCACGAATGAGCGTGGCAAGCTCAAGACCGTTCTCGATGTCGAAGAAATTCGCAGGCTGGGTGGCTTTTTCGGCATGACGGCGGAAGCCGGCGGCTGGCGCGTCGCGATCATCGATTCCGCCGACGACATGAACGACAATGCAGCCAATGCACTCCTGAAAATTCTCGAAGAACCACCGGTGCGCGGGCTTCTCATCTTGATCAGCCATGCACCAGGCCGGCTGCTTCCCACGATCCGCTCCCGGACACAGCGGCTCGATCTGAAGCCGCTTCCCGATTCCGTCATCAAGACCGCGCTGGCGCATCTGCTCCCGAATATCAGCACGGAGGATCGCGCGACGCTCACCAGCCTTGCCGAAGGGTCGCTTGGGCTGGCACTAAGACTGGCGGACGGCGAGGGGCTGAAACTTGCGCGGGATGCACAAAGCCTGATTTCCACCCGCGGCGCACCCGACATACCGGCCTTGACGGCATTGGCCGAGCGCATCGGCCGCTCTGCCGACGGGCTCGTTCATTTCGGAGAATTTCTGACGCAAGCGGTTTCGCAGGGGATCCGTGAACGGGCGCGAACGGCCGAGGGCAGCACCGCCGCGACAGAGCGGTCGGTTGAAACCTGGGAACGATTGAATGAACTTTACGCCCGCGCGACGGGGTTGCATCTGGAACCGCGCCAGACCGTGCTTGCTTCGGCGCGGGAAATCGCGGCCGCAAAGCGCCGCGGCGCGTTGTAGCGCCTGCTTGCGCTTGAAATCGTGCCCACGCTCGGCCAGGGTTGATCATGCTCGTCGATAGCCATTGTCATCTCGATTTTCCCGAGTTCGCGCCGGAACTTGATGCCGTGCTCACGCGCGCACGGCAGGCGGGAGTGGGCCATTTTCTCACCATCAGCACCGGGCTGAAGCGTTTTCCCGGCGTTCGCGCGGCGGCGGAAACCGCACACGATATCCACTGCACCGTAGGCGTTCATCCTCACGATGCGGCGGAAGAACCGTTGAACGGCCCTGACCTGCTGCTCAAGGAAAGCGCGCACGCGAAAGTGGTCGGCTTTGGTGAAAGCGGTCTCGATTATTATTACAATCACAGTCCCCGTGAGGCGCAGATCGCCAATTTCCGTGCCCATATTGACGCCGCGCGCGCAGCGAAACTGCCCCTCGTGGTGCATACGCGAGATGCCGAAGACGACACCATCGCAATTCTGCGCGAAACTCAGGAGGGCGATCCCATCACGGGCGTGATCCATTGTTTCACCGGCACGGCGCGGCTTGCCGGTGCGGCCCTGGAATTCGGCTTTTATATTTCGGTCTCCGGGATTGCGACCTTCAAGAAATCCGACGTGTTGCGGGCGACCTTGAAAGAGGTACCGCTAGACCGGCTGCTGGTCGAAACCGATGCGCCATTTCTTGCGCCGCAGCCGGCGCGCGGGAAACGCAACGAACCGGCCTTCATGGTGCACACCGCAGCCATGCTGGCGGAATTGAAAGGCGTCACTGCCGAAGCCATCGCGACGGCCACGACCGAGAATTTCTTTCGGCTCTTCACGAAAGCAAAGCCTGCGTGAGCGCAGCGGATCGTCTCCGGGCCATTATTCTCGGCTGTGGCTCATCGGCGGGCGTGCCCCGGCTTGGCGGACCGGACGGGACCGGCGATTGGGGCGCATGCGATCCGGAAAATCCCAAGAATCGGCGCAGGCGCTGTTCTCTTTTGGTCCGGCGCGCCGGTACGACAGTTCTCATCGACACCTCGCCCGACATGCGCGAGCAATTGCTGGGCGCGCGGGTAAGCCACGTCGATGCCGTTCTGATGACCCATCCCCATGCCGATCAGACCAACGGGATCGACGACCTACGGCCGTTTACATTTCTCATGCACAAGCGCGTGGACATGTATTCGGACGAGGCGACAATTACGCATCTGATGAGCCAATTCTCCTATTGCTTCGAGACACCCGCCGGAACCGAATATCCGCCGATCATCACCGGCCATGTCATCCGCGAACCGTTTTCGATCTTTGCGCTCAACGGGGCAGGGGGACGAATCCCTGTGCTTGCCTTTTGGCAGAAACACGGTCCGGTCCGGTCTTTGGGCTTTCGCTTGGGTGGGTTGGCTTATTCCAGCGATGTCAACGGTCTGGACGATGCTGCTTTCGCGGCTCTTGAAGGCGTGGACACCTGGATCGTGGATGCGTTGCGGTACACGCCGCATCCCACCCATGCCAATGTGGAAACAGCTTTGTCGTGGATTGCCCGCGTGAGACCGAGACGCGCGATCCTCACCAATCTGCATATCGATGTCGATTATGCGGAACTTGCCGCGCAATTGCCGCCCGGCATCGAGCCCGCTTATGACGGGATGGCTATCGATGCCCCGCTGTGAACCGGCTCAAGTCCACAGCGCGTGCGTGGCGAGGCGGGCGCCTTCCGAGAGACTGGCGAACTTCGCCCACACGATGGTGGGATGGACTTCCGGCACAGCGCGCGGAGTGGAGGCAAAGCCGCAATCCGCGCCGGCGATGACATTTTCGCGGCCGACGGCGCGGGCAAAGCGCTGGATTCGCTCTGACACCAGCTCGGGATGCTCGACCAGCACCGACGCATGGGTGATGACGCCCGGTATAATGGCTTTGCCGGCCGGAAGCTTCACGTCTTCCCACAGCCGCCATTCGTGTTCATGGCGTGGATTGGCAGCCTCGAAGGAATAATATCCAGCACGGATTTTCATCACGATATCGATCAAATGCTTGAACTCGATATCGTGCGTGCGCGGCCCCATATTGATCCCGTAACAGGTGTGATGCCGAATGCGATCGGGAGGCAGATCACGCAGCGCGTGGTTGAGAATTTCCACGTAATGCTCTGCCCATCGGCGCGTTTCCTCAATCGAAAGATTGGGTTCGAGCATGTAATGCATCGCCAGATGGGGATCGTCGATCTGCAACATGAAACCGGCGGCGATGATCGCTTGATATTCCTCGCGCATGGCTTCGCCGACGGCGACCAGGAATTCATCGCTGGATTTGTAATATTTGTTGACGTGATAACGGAAAATCTGGCCCGGCGAAACCGCTGGCATAAAGACATCCGTCACGTCGACGCCGCCGAGCGCGACTTTCAGATTCGCGATGTCGGTCTGAAGCTGCTTTTGGCCGGTGTAGCGGACTGGGCCCGTGCACAGGCGCGGCGGCGGCCGTGTGCCGGAATGCCCATGGGCATAGAATTCCGGGAATGCGCGTTTTTCGCGGGTGTCGATCTGGGGCGGGTTATCGGTGCGTGGCTCCATGCCCGCCAACCGCTCATCGATATAGGTGATGAATCCGGGTTTGGATTGCTCGCCATCGTCCACGATATCGATACCGCAATCGGTTTGGCGCTTGACCACAGCCGTCACGGCATCACGGACCATTTTGGGGTAATCCGGACCGCCGGTACTGTTGTCCGCCATCAGTTCGGACAGGGCGTCGGGCCGCGGCAGACTGCCGACATGCGTGGTAAGAATGCGGCGTTGGCGTTCTTCGCTGAGACCCATGGTATCCTGCCTGCGATGTTCTGAAATGCGAAGGCCGGTTATCAGGGGGTCATCGGGCGTCCGTCAAGCCAGCGACCCATCAGGACACGATCCTGTTCTTCGTATCCCAACGCTTCGTAGAACCCATG
>DATARE010000069.1:0-3172 GCA_036264295.1 Micropepsaceae bacterium
CGCCGGTGCAGGTGAATTATCTCGGCTTTCCCGCAACCATGGGCGCGCCCTATATCGATTACATCATTGCCGATCGCATGGTGATCCCCGAAGCGCAACGGGCGCATTACAGTGAGACCGTGGTGTATCTGCCGCATAGCTATCAGCCCAACGACAGAACGCGGCTCTCGGCGCCAACGCCAAGCCGCGCGGAAAACGGGCTCCCGGAGCACGGTTTTGTCTTCTGCTGCTTCAACAACGCCTTCAAGATCGGCCCACAGGTTTTCGCCGTCTGGATGTGGCTGTTGCGCAATGTGGAAGGCAGCGTGCTGTGGCTGCTGGAAGATCACGACGCAACGAAGGCCAATCTTAAGCGGGTCGCGATGGGATGCGGGATCGAGGAATCGCGTCTGATCTTTGCCCCGCGCGTGGCGGTGGAGGACCATCTGGCGCGGCACGCACTCGCCGATCTATTCCTCGATACGCTGCCCTATAATGCCCACACCACGGCGAGCGATGCGCTGTGGATGGAATTGCCGCTGGTGACCTGCACCGGCGACACCTTTGCCTCGCGCGTGGCGGCGAGCCTGCTCGTCACCATCGGGCTGCCGGACCTTGTGACCGCATCGTTGAGCGAATATGGCGATCTGGCGCGCAATCTGGCGCGCGATCCCGAAAGACTGGCCGGCATCAGAACAAAGCTGGCCCGCAATCGCGAAACCTCTCCGCTGTTCGATGTCGCGCGTTTCACGCGTCATCTGGAAGCCGCCTATGCGATGATGTGGGATCGCCATAGGCGCGGCGAACCGCCCGCCGGTTTCGCGGTGGAAACCCTACCCTGAAGCGCGTCTATTGCGGCGGTGGGCCTTGGGTCACCCGTACCAGATCGTCGGGCCGCACCCATTTCTTGAAGGCCGCCTGAATCTCCGCCGGCCCCAAAGCGATGTACCGCTCCGCCGCCGTGGTCGGCTCATCCAGCGCCAGATCCAGATCCCAGCGCCCGGCGAGCCCGCGCGCGATGCGCCCGATGCTGGATTCGCCCAGCGGTATCTGGCGCAGCATCAGCGCCTTGACCCGCTGCAGCTCATCGGCGCCCACGGGCTCGTCCTGCATCTTCTTGAGTTCCTGCACGATGATCTGATGCGCCTTGGAAACATTCTGCGGGTCCGAGGCATATTGCACCAGATAATTGCCGCGCGTCCGCCCGGCATTCACATCCGAACCGACGGAATAAACCAGCCCGGCGTTTTTGCGCAGATCGATCGAGAGCCGCGTCGAATAGAAGCTGCCGCCAAGCACGGCGCTGCCCAATTCGAGCGCGTAATAATCCGGATGCGAGCGTGTGATCCCCATGGTCTGCGCCAGCACCACGCTGTTCTGCACCCGGCTTTCATCGGGCACCGCGACCAGCTTGGCTGTGTTGGGCGGGGCCGGCGGCAAATCGATCGGGGGTTTCGGCCCATCGGCCTTCCAGGCGCCGAAATATTTTTCGATTGCCGCGCGTGCTTGCTCGGGCGCGATGCGCCCCACCACCACAATGGTGGCGAGATCGGGCCGCACGGCTTTATGGTAATAGTCCTTGACGTCATTGAGGCTGATCGACCGCACGCTTTCCGGCGTGGAATCGCGCAAAGACGGATCGCCCGGCGGGAACAGCGCTTCCCGCAGCGAACGCTGCATCAGATATCCGGGGCTTTTCATTTGCGCCGCAACCACGCGGGCAACCTGACCCTGGATGATCTGCATCGCCTGCTGCGGTAGCGCCGGGTGCAGTTCATTGTCGGCCAGCAGTTGCACCCCGCGATCCAGATCCCGCGTCAGCACCTGTACCGTGAAATCGGTACCTGCACTTTCCTCCGCACCGATGTCGTCCAGTGCTTTCTGAAACGCGATGCGATCAAGACTCTCGCTGCCATAATCAAACAGCTCTCCCAACACCTGGGAAAGACCTTCCTTGCCCTGCGGCACGAGCAGTTCGGGACGCGTCTTGATATGGCCATAGACCGTGACCGTGTCGCTGACATCTTCCGGCTGTACGATCAGCGTCAGCCCGTTGGGAAGGGTGCTGACCGTGGGGTGCACGCCGGATTTCGGCACCGACAGACGATTGAGCGCGGCTTCCGCCCAATCGGGCAGTTTGGTTTCCTTCGCCTCGCCGAGCGAGATGTTCTCTTTGCCGCCGAAGCCGTTGGAGGCGACGGGCCGGCCGCTGCCGCGCGGCACCATCACCGCCGTCACCGCATTGTCGAGTTTGAGATAGGCGCGGGCCACGCGGTTCACGTCCGCAACGCTGACCTTTTTGATCCGCTCCAAATCTTCGTCGGGCGATTTCAAATTGTACACCGCCACCGCCTCGGCCCAGACCGAGGCAAGCCCGTCGATGGAATTCTTCTGGAATTCGGCCTGGCGTTCCTCTGCGATTTTTGCCGCCTCAACCAGGTCTGCGGGTACGCCGTCGCGCAGGATTTTCTGCAGCGTCGTGCGCAATTCCGATTCCGCCAATTTCTGATCGGCATCGGCCGCATAGGAAATCGACGCATAGGCCATGCCGATTTTCGGCAATGGATCGAGCGAGAACCCCGTCGCCAGCGCCTTGCCGGCCGGAACCAGGGCGTAAAGCTCGCCGCGCTCGCTGTTCAAAACATCGGAGAGAACTTCGAGCGCCGGGAAATCCGGGCTGTCCAGACCCGGCATGCGCATCGCAAGAACGGTGCCGCCACTCGCATTGTCGGTGGGAATTGTGAACGGGGCCGCGGCCGCCAGCGGCTTGGGATTGATCGCGGGATGCGTGCCCAGCGTCTTTTTCGGAATCGCCCCGAACATCGTCTGAATCTTGGCGAGCGTGGCATCGGGATCGAGATTGCCGACCACCACCAGGATCGCGTTATTCGGCGCATACCATTTGTTGTAGAAATCTTTCAGATCGGCCGACGTGGTTTTGTCGAACGAGGCCCGGGTACCCAGCGCATCATGCGCATAGGGGGTTCCGTCGAACATGATCTCGCGCAATTTCTGAAACATCAGATAGCTCGGACTGGAAATGTCCTGCGCGACTTCCTGCTCGATGGCGCCGCGTTCCTGATCCCAATCCTTCTGATCGGCATCGAGTCCCTGCATCCGCGTCGCCTCGATGCGCAGCGCCACGTCGATATCTTCCGATGGCACGGTGAACAGGTATTGCGTCAGGTTCTCG
>DATARE010000074.1:0-6751 GCA_036264295.1 Micropepsaceae bacterium
GCGCCATTGCGCACCTTATCGCCTTGAGTGGGCAAGCTATCACCATCGATTATGGGCCGTTTCGTCTGGCAGCTGCGTTGCTCTATCAGGGCGCCTGGGCCGCCGAGCGGCTCGCCTCGGTCAAGGATTTCATGGGGCAGCACGAAGATGCGATGGATCCTTCGGTGCGCGCCATTATCGCTGGCGCCCGGTCGCTCAGCGCCGTGGATGCCTTCGAAGGACAATATCGTTTGGCAGCCGCGCGCCGTGCTGCGGATGCCGAATGGGCGCGGATGGAGTTCCTGTTGCTTCCGACCGTGCCGACGCAGGACACGGTTGAAGAAGTGATGGCCGATCCGATTGCCCGCAATTCCCGGCTCGGTCTCTATACCAATTTCGTCAACCTGCTCGATTGCTGCGGCATTGCCGTCCCGGCCGGTTTCCGCGACAACGGCTTGCCCTTCGGCGTGACGCTAATTGCGCCGGCATTTTGCGACATGGCGCTGGCGCCGGTCGCCGACGCGCTGCATCGCGCCGGTGCGTTCGGCATGGGTCAGGCGCGCGATGGCGTGTTGCCGCAATCGAGCCGCGTCGAACACGTCCAAGACGATGGCCGGATCGACATTTTCGTCGTCGGTGCGCATTTGTCGGGCATGCCGCTCAATCGCGAGCTGATGGGAATGGGTGGGCTGTTTCGCGGCTCGGCCGAGACCGCGCCTGATTACCGGCTGTATGTGCTGCCCGGCACAAAACCAGCCAAACCGGGCATGGTGCGATGCCCCGATGCAGGCGCGCGCATCGCCGGTGAAATCTGGAGTCTGCCGGCCGATGCGTTCGGGCGATTTGTCGCCAACATCCCCGCGCCGCTCGGCATCGGAAAAATCGTGCTGGACAATGGGCGCAGCGTCAGCGGCTTCCTGGCGGAAGCCTTTGCCATTCAGAACGCCAAGGACATCACCTCGTTTGGCGGCTGGCGCGCTTATATGACCGCGCATCCTTCGGCAGGCTCAGGACAAGGTTGAAACGCGTCGGCTCAAGCGGATCATTCCGCGGCTGCGTCGTTGCCAGGTTCGGGATAGCGCCCTTCGCTGCGCGCCGCCAGGTAGCGCTGAATGAGCCACACCGGCTCCTCCAAATGGCTAAGCCGCCCGCGCACCACCTTGGTCGAATTCAATCCGCGCTGCACCGCAGTGTTCACCATCATGTCTTCGAGGTGGAAATCGCGCATCAGCTTGGTTTCCGCCTCCAAGCGTCTCGCGAGATCGGGCCCTTGCAAACTGTCATGCGCAACCAATGTCGTGGTCAGCAATTTGCAGCGTCCCGCCGATTGCGGCAGCAGCCTGTACCACAGCACGCGATCGGGCATGGTCAGGAACATGAAGCAGGGGTAGCCGAGATAAAGGCCCCACTCCGACATTTGCGCCTCCGATAGGCCGGGAATGGGGGCAAATCCCGAAAGCGGTTGGCCGGTTTCATCCGTGCGCTTCAGCTCCGCCGTATAGGCGTCCGTGAAGGGCAGATGCGCCCGCACATAATAGGGATGCTCGATTTCCGTCCAGGTGCGCTCGCCCGGCATCATCGGATTGAGCGTGGCACTGTGGGCGCCGAGATGGTGGTAGGACTCCATCCAATTCTCGATCATGACCTTCCAATTGAAGTCGCATTCCCATTCCATCGCGATGGCGACGTCCATGTCTTCGACGCGCCACGGCGCGATCCGGCTGCCGAAGTCGGCATATTGCTCGGCAAGTGGCGCTGCCTTGCCGTCGAGATTGACGAAGACGAACCCGTGCCAAACCGCGCTGGGAAATTCAAAGAGGCGCCAATCCTTCTTGTCGAAAGATTCGGCCTGCTGCATTTGCGGACAGCCACGCAGTGAGCCGTCGAGATTGTAGGTCCAGCGGTGATAGGGGCAGGACAGCAGCGTCGTCTTCCCCTCGCGCGCGAAATCGAAGCCATCCGGCATAATGTCCATCGCCCGATGCGCGCACACCCGCGACAGCACGCGCAAGACGCCTTGGCGGTCGCGCAGCACGAGCAGCGGCTCATCCAAAAGATCCAGCGCAAGATAGCTTCCCGGTTCTTTGACCTGGCTAATATGGGCGAGACACATCCATCCCGCCCTCAGCACTTTGTCCGCCTCGAAATGGAACCAATCCTCATCCACATAGGCTTGACGCGGCAGTGTGGTGGCACGGTTGAGCGGCAGCGCCGCGGTTTGAACCACATCGCGGCGAATCGATTCCAGCTTGTCGAAACGGGATTGCATGGGCGCATTCATTGCCAAAAGGCTCCTACACACCGAATTCGGAACGGATCGCGCGCGTAATCCCGTCCACATGATCGTCGAACAGCCATTTGCCCTTTTCGGCGGTCGCGCCTTGGGCGCGCGCCAGCACGCCGGAGGCCGGAACGAAGCCCGGCTTCACCGGCGTGCGGTCATAGGTGGGAAATTTCGCCGGGCCGTCGGATGGCACCTTGCTCATATCCACAAGCTCCGGCCGGAACAGCAGCATCAACGATGTTTCCAGCAGACTCGCATGTTCCAGATCGGTGCCGGGAAAGCCTTCCGGAAATAGCCGGTCGAGCGTTTCGCGTCGCACGAAATCCCAATATTCCAGCCGCAGCACCACGAAATCATCGATGCCGTCGCGCCGGATTTCACGCACGCCCAGGTCGACGCCTTCCACCACCGGCCAGGAGTTCTCGAAATGTCCATTGATGACGGCAAGCCTGCGGACGCCATGCAGCGCCAGATCGTGAACCACATCGCGCACCACGAGTGACAGCGTGTGTGCATTCAAGCTTGTGGTGCCCGGAAAGGCTTGCCCCCCGCCGGTGCGCGGTTGGGATTTGTAGCCATAGGGAATGGTCGGGGCGACCACGCCGCCGACATTCTTGGCCACCGCGGCCGCGACGCTGGTCGGAAGCACCACGTCCACATTCAGCGGTAGATGCGGTCCGTGTTGCTCGGTTGCGCCGACCGGCAGGAAGAAGGGCGCTTTGGCTTTGGTCTTGGCTTCGAATTCCGGCCAGCTCAATTCGGCCATGAAGACGCTGTCTACCATTCCATTCTCCTATCGCATCGCCGCGCCGCCATCGACGCCAATGCATTGACCTGTCATGAAGCTGGCGCCTTCGCCGGCGAGGAACAGGATCGCCTGCGCGATTTCTTCCGGTCTGCCGAGACGACCCAGCGGATTGGAAAGTTCGAGCGCCTGAATGTCCGGCGGCAGCGTGTCGAAATGCAGCAGCGGCGTATCGGTGGGACCAGGCGCGACCGCATTCACGCGAAAGCGCGGCCCGAATTCGCGCGCCCATGACCGGGTGAGCGAGATGATGGCGCCTCTCGTGGCGCTATAGGCCGAGGATCCGGCACGGCCCAATTGCGCCAGCTCGGACGCGAGATTGATGATGCGCGCGCCTTCGCGCAAATGCGGCAAGCATGCCCGCGTCACCAGAATGGGGCCGCGCAGATTGACCGCATACATTTTGTCGAGCACCGCAATATCGAGATCCGCCAAATTGGCATCGAGTTGAATGCCCGCGCTGTTCACCACAATATCGATGCCGCCCAGGCGTTTGACCGCGGCGTCCACCGCGGTCCGGACCGCCTCTTCGGAGCCGATATCGCATCCGATAATGTCGAAGCCGACGCTCGCAACATTGAGGTCAAGCCCGATCATTTCGGCACCGGCAGCAATCAAGGCTTCGGCCGCCGCTTTGCCGATTCCGCTGGCGGCGCCGGTTACGATCGCATTTTTGCCGCGGAGAGTTTTTTCCACACTCTGCCTTTCGAAGTTCGCCGCCCCCGCACTGGGGAAAGCAAACGTCCTGTCTCGCCGGGGCTATCCGGCAAGCCGCTCTAGGGGAATTTGAAGGTGAATGTCCCCACCACGAATGGTCCCGTGTTGAAGAATGCGCCCGCGCTCGTAATGGCCGTTCCAGCATGTTTGCTGGTATCGATATAGCGCAGATCGAATGCGTATTTGTCGTAGGTGACGGTAACGCCGAGATCCCATTCGGTGTAATCCGTCGTGCCCGCGCCGGTGTAGCCCTCGTAGCCGATATTGCCGCTGATCGCGACATACGGCATGAACGGCACGGAAAGCCCCGTCGACAGGAAATATTCCGTTTCCGGATGGACGCCACGAATGTCCAAGAAACCCAGCGGCATGGTGAAGGGCGAGTAATAGGCCTTGGCGGACCAGGCGAGCACGCCGAAATCATGGCCAAGCGTGCTGGTGAATTCGAAATAATTGTAGGGGCCGAAATGGCCGGCGGACGGATAGATATAACCAATGCCGCCAAGACTGGCGCTAACCGGACCAAGATTGAAATTGTAAGCGGCGTAAAGGTCCCACTCGAGAGGTGTGTTGTCGCCGAAATCAAGCGACGACACCCAAGTCCCCGCCGTGATTCCAATGCCGGTATCGAAATCGAGTCCGCCCTGGACCGCAGGCCGCGTTGCGGTCTGGGTTATGCCGCGCAGCACGTAATCTGTGGTGAATTGCGCATTGGCGGTGAGGCTGGTGTCGGCGAAGGCTGGTGACGCAATGATTGCCGCCAGACATGCTGCGCTTGCCAAAATCCTGGTTTTGAAATGCATGGATCCTTCCTTCCTGAATCCGGGTGATATCGCGGCGGCGAAACGCCCGCAGCACCGCTGAAACGATCAGGTCGCAAAGGAAGAATTCTGACAATCCTGCTGCACTGCAAAAATAGTGCTCTTTCGGCAACATGGGCTACAAATATTGGATGTTTCTTAGGTTCTGCATCGGTTTTTGCACCGGCATTGTGCAATCGCACAAAAAACGGGCAGACGTGCGAAATTTCCGCGGCATGGCCGCCATTCCATCCGTATACAGATGAGAAATAACGAGGGGGTTAACTGTAAAATAGCGAAGATCCGATAAATTTCTTCCACGACTTTGCCGGCGGGAAACGGCGGCGCATGGCGCGGCAATTTGCGTGTGTGCAAATGCGGCGCGGCGGGCCATACCCACCCGCAAAAAGGAAGACGCGATGAACGAAGAAATCGAAGCCAATGACGAGGTACCGTTTGCGTATGATGTCAACGCAATCGGCTCCGATACTGACAAGCCTGCGGACGAACCCGCGGTTTTGCAAGCGCTCGCAACCGAACTCGTCGCGGAGATGCCGGCCCGCACGCGGTCCCGAAAGGTTACAACCCTGACCTTATCGAGCCGCACCTGCAAATGGCCCATCGGAGATCCGGCGAAAGAGGATTTCCATTATTGCGGGCTGCCGCCGCAATCCGGGCGCCCCTATTGTGACACGCATGACAGCATGAGCTACCAACCGGCTCCGCGCAAAAAGCCGCCCAGCAACTTTCGTTGATGGCCAGCAGGTCGCCTTTGGCGGCCTGTTGTTTGCCCCCCCGATCCTCGGAACAGAACGTGGTTAAATGCGTTGTTCCGGGGATAACCCGGGCTTTGCCGTTTCGGCATTCATTTTGATTTCGGGAGTTTCGTAGGCGAGGGCACCCGCCAGCGTTGGCGTGCAAGGTATTTGGGAATTGAGACCGTTTTTTCTTCGCGTTGTGAGGAGCGGCTCGGCAGCATTTCCGGCGGAACCCTTGGAGCCGATCCGCTCGGAACTGTTCAGTGTCGAGCGCCTTGAGAGTCATGCCCAAAGCCTCGCCGACGCTCAGGTTGTCGTGCAGCATACCTCCGCCGGCCGGCCGATATTGTCCCGGCTGTCGGAAAATTCCAAAGTCCTGACCATTGCTTATCGCATCATTGCGGAAGCTTCACGCGGGGGGCGCCCGCTGACGCCCGCGGCCGAATGGCTGCTCGACAATTTTCACGTCGTGGAAGAACAGATCCGGGAAATCAAAAACGATTTGCCGCCGACCTTCTACAAAGAGCTGCCCAAACTGGCCGAAGGCCATCTTGAAGGATATCCCCGCGTCTTCGGCTTGGCTTGGGCGTTCGTAGCCCATACCGACAGCCATTTCGATCTGCAGACCCTGGTTCGTTTCGTAAACGCCTACCAGCGGGTGCAGCCGCTGACCATCGGTGAGCTTTGGGCCATCGCCATCACGCTGCGGGTTATCCTGGTCGAAAATCTGCGCCGCCTGGCGGAAGCCATCGTGCGCACGCTCCAGGCCAGTCAGGAAGCGGACGCTTATGCGGACCGCATGCTGGGTGCCGGCGGTGAAGAACCGGTCTCACCGGCCGAGTTGCCGGCCAAATATCGTCGCGGTCCCCTGCCGTCGGCTTTTGCCGCACAACTGGATCACCGCCTTCGCGACCAGGACGAAGCCTTTGCGCCGGCGCATCAATGGCTACTCGACCGTCTCGCCGCCCAGCAGACGACTCCGGATCGCATCATCCAGGACGAACTCCGGTTGCAGGGTGCGCTCAACGTGACGGTGCGCAATATTATCGTCAGTATGAGGATGATATCCGAGATCGACTGGTCGGTCTTTTTCGAGAATGTCAGCCTGGTCGATGCGGCTTTGCGTGCGGACAGCGACTTCGCGGCCATGGATTTTCCCACACGCGATCTTTACCGGCGCGCCATCGAGCGCTTCGCACGCGGTTCCGGGCATACCGAATTGGAGGTGACGCGGCGCGCCATCGCCCGCGCCAAGCAGGCGAAAGCGGCCGGATCCGAGGGAAAACTATCCGATCGCGAACGCGATCCCGGCTATTACCTGATCGCCAGGGGTGCCGGGCTGCTGGAGCGAGAGATCAAATTTCAGCCGCCGCCGCGCGAATGGCTGACCCGCTTGAACCTGGCCATC
>DATARE010000263.1:0-6270 GCA_036264295.1 Micropepsaceae bacterium
CCGTGCGCTCGGCGAGCTTCCAGATGCGGTTGCCGTCCGTGGTGTCGCTCAAGACCTATGTGCGTCCCACGCGCAATCCTGCCTTCACGCGGTTCAACGTGTTCCTGCGCGACCGCTTCTCATGCCAATATTGCTCCTCCAAGGAGGACCTCACCTTCGATCACGTGGTGCCGCGCTCGCGGGGCGGGCGCACCACCTGGGACAATGTGGTCGCAGCCTGTGCGAGCTGCAATCTGCTGAAGGGCGGTCGCATGCCCAGCCGCGCCGGCATGCATCCGCGCAATCCGCCGCACAAGCCCTCCGTTGCCGAATTGCAGAACAATGGCAGGATGTTTCCGCCCAATTATCTGCACGAATCCTGGGCCGACTATCTCTATTGGGACATCGTGCTGGAGCCCTGACCGGTTTTGGCGGGGCGCCACATCGCGTAAACCGGCGGCGCATCGCGGCGCGCCTTCACTTCGTTGGTGACGGAAAATCCGGCGCGCTCATAAAGCTTCAGATTGCGTGGATTGGAATTTTCGAGATAGGCGCTCACGCCTGCGCCATCGGCACGCGCGAGCGTGTGGCGAAGCAGCGAGGACCCCAGCCCCGCGCCCTGCATTCGGGGCACGACGCCGATAAACGCGAGATAAAAATACGGGGCTTGCGGATGGGCCCGCTCCATGGCCGATGCCATGGCCGCCCCGCGCGGCAGCCGCGCCAAACCGGTAAGCCGCAAGATCACAGGAAGGACCAGCAAATCCTCTACCCAGCGCGAGCCCGATTGCGCATAGGGCGGGATCCACGCCGCCGCCGCCGCGCCATCCGCCGACATCCAGGTTTCGCCATGGGGCAGGGTGCGGCGCTCCAGAACCCATCCGAAAAACCGCTGCAGCGCGAATTGGCGCTTGGTTCCAGCCCGCGCCAGCCAATCGAACAAAGGATCGCGCGCGAACGCGGCGGCGAAGAGACGGGCCAGGGCCGGCACATCGGCCGGCGTCGCGCGCCGGATCGGTGCTTGCGCGCTGACCGTCATACCCGCTCCGAAAGCGCGATCGCCACCCGGCAGGAGAATCGGATCGCCGCCGAAAGCAGCGGATAGGCGGGGGCTTGTTCCGCACCGCGTTCGAGCGCCGCATCGCGATGGGCGCATTCATCGGCGTGGAATTTCTGGATGGTTCGTTTCAATTCCGGCTCGCTCGCGCCCAGATGGTCGATCTGCCTGGAATAATGCTCGTCTATGACATCCTCTACCGCGACGGTGCAGGCCATGGCGGCCTTGCGGCCCATCAGCGCGGTGGCGGCGCCCAGCGCAAAACCGGCGACGCGCCAGACCGGTTCGAGCGCGGTGGGGCGCACCGCGCGGTCTTTCACCATGGCATCGAAAATGTCGAAATGGCCCTGTTCCTGCGCGGCCATGTGGCGGATCGATTGCACATCCTCGACCGCACCCTTTTGGCGCGACAAAACCGCGAGCTGGCCCTCATAAATGCAGACCGCCCCAAGCTCACCGGCGTGATCGACCCGGATCATGGCTTCGATTTCGGAAGCACGAGGCTTTTGCGTGCCCGGCAATGCCGGACGGTTCCCGCGACCCGCGCCAGTCCCGTGCATTGCCGTCTCGGCTTGCCGCGCCATTGGGTCCCGCTACGTCCTCTTCCGCCCCAACAGGGAAGCCGCCATGGCCGCGGCCGCCAGCGAGAACAGCGCGTTGTATCCGGCCAGCGAAATCCCCAAAAGGCGCCATTGCGCCTCGTCACAGCGCACGATCTGCAACGGTTTGAAGTCGTCGCGCCCCGGAACATAGCCAAAGCCCGTGCATTCGGCCGGGCCCGGCCAGAATTTCCATTCCACCCCGGCATGGAATACACCGATCGCCCCTGAAATCGCGAGTCCCGCGATGGCCAGAATCGCGAGCGGCTTGGCCAGTTGGGCCGGCAGGACCCGGTTCATCACCAGCCAGCCGCCGATGAAGCCGAACAGAATCGAGGCCCCGTGGGGCCAGCGCTGCCAGATGCACATCTCGCAGGGCGCCAATCCGCCAACGTATTGAGAGACAAAAGCGCCCAGCAACAGCGTCGCACTGACCGAGCCGGCAAGCAGCGCGGCCATGGTCTCGGCCTGGATTGGCAAAGCGTGGTCTTTGCTGGATGCCAGCGTCATAGGCGAATATTGGCCTTTCTCAATGCTCTATGCCAGGGCCAGATTCGGCAGCCAAATTCTGCCCAGTTCCGAACATCATTCGGAATAGAAAACACGGGGCGGCAAATTTGCCTGTAATTTTAAAATCTGCTGATTTTTCAAGCAACTAAGAAAGTTCATGGGAACCCAATTTTTGGACTTGTTTGCGCTGAAGGGCAAGGTTTAATGGCGGTTGCCGAAAGCGTTTCGCCAAAGGCGGGATAGGCGAATTGCGACGGCACTGCAAGAAATCTGGCTTGATCGAGCACGGGCGCACATCGTGTTTCATCGGGGACACTTATGATCGGTATGTACAAAAAATTCCGCGATGACGCGAATACGAAACCCGCTCGGCGCGTTAAGCGCGAGCTGCTGAAGATCGACGGCAAATCCATCGAAGTGATTCTTCGCACCAATCCGCGCGCGCGGCGCTTCATCGTGAAAGTGGATCCGGCGACAGGTGAGGTGTCGGTTGTCTCTCCCTCCTCGCGTTCGTTCGACCGTGCGCTCGATTTCGCGCGCAAGGAAAAGGATTGGATCGGCCGGCGCCTCGCCGATGTGCCTGAGCCGGTGCAGATCGATATCGGTTCGACCATTTTGTTCAAGGGCGTCGACCATGTAATTCGGCCCGGTGAAGGCAAGGGTCCGGTGTGGATCGATCGCAATGCGCCACGCCCCACCATCCGCGTCGGCGGCAGGCCGGAACATGCGTCGCGCCGGTTGATGGATTGGTTGAAGCGCGAAGCCCGCAACAAGATCGACGAACGCGTCGCCGAACATGCCGCGCGGTTGGGCGTGCGTCCCAAGCGCATCACCATCCGCGACACGTCGAGCCGCTGGGGCTCCTGTTCGTCGGCGCGGAGCCTGTCATTTTCATGGCGTCTCGTGCTCGCGCCGCCCGCCGTGCTCGATTATGTGGTGGCCCATGAGGTGGCGCATCTGCGCGAACTCAACCATCGTCCACGGTTTTGGCGCCTGGTCGATCTTCTGGTGCCCGATGTGGAAAAGAGCCAGGCGTGGCTTTCGGAGAACGGGCCGATGCTGCATCGCTACGGCCCGCGCAGCACGATGGTGGAATAGTCGCCGCCCTGCTGAATGAGAGCGCAATTCGTTGGGCTTGAAACGTGACGTGTCATGCCCGCAACGGCGGGCATCCGGATAACAAATGTTCTAGGCCGCAGAACGCGATCCGAAAACCGCCGTCCCGATCCGCACATGGGTTGCCCCAAAGCGAATCGCGGTCTCGAAATCATCGCTCATGCCCATGCTCAGCTGCGACAACCCGCATTGCTGCGCCAGCGTCTTCAGCAGCGCGAAGTGAAGAGCCGGTTCGTCCCCGGCCGGCGGAATGCACATCAGCCCCTGCACCGGAAGTTGCAAGACCTCACGGCAATGCCGGACGAACGCCGCGGTCTCCTTTGGTGCGGTACCGGCCTTTTGCGATTCCTCGCCAATGTTCACTTCGACAAAGAGCTGAGGCCGCTTTCCCGTCTTTTCCATTTCGGTCTTGAGCGCCTCGGCGAGCTTCAAACGGTCGAGCGAATGGATGGCATCGAACAGCGCCAGCGCCTCGCGCACCTTGTTGGTCTGCAGCGGGCCGATCAGATGCAGCTCCACATCCGCAAAGCGCTCGCGCAAATCGGGCCATTTGGCGCGGGCTTCCTGAACCCGATTCTCGCCGAAAATCCTATGTCCGGCTTCCAGCACGGGTAAAATCCGCTCCGCCCCGTGGCCCTTGCTGACCGCGATCAACATTGTTTCCGGCGCGGGCGCGATTGCCGCCTGCCGCGCTAGCGCGATGCGGGCCAGAACGGCCTTGAGGTTTGAGGCCGGATCGACCGATATGGGTTGGGTTTGGGAGATCAAATCATGGCTTCGGCATTGGCGCGCGCGAAACTAGCAAGGGCCGCGCGCCTGCTCAACGCGCAATATCCTGCGCTGCCGCCTTTGATCCTGATGACCGATGCGCTCAGGTTGCGTGCACCCCTTGAGGCAGCGCGGACGCTGCCGAGAGGCGCAGCGATTATCTTGCGCCATACCGATGACGTGGCGCGCGCCGAACTGGCAGAACGTCTCGGCCCAATCGTACGAGCGCGTGGTCTGATCCTGCTGATCGCGGGCGACGCCGCGCTTGCCATGCGCGCCGGCTGCGACGGCCTGCATCTGCCCGAGTCCCGGGCGATGGAAGCGGCGCATTGGAAGGCGCGGCATCCTTCCTGGTTGATCACCGCCGCAGCCCATTCGGAACACGCGGTTGCGGCCGCCGCGCGTTCGCGCTGCGATGCGGTGCTGCTCGGGCCGGCCTTTGCGACGCAAAGTCATGTTGGACGTGCGGAATTCGGCGTCTGCCGCTTTCGCTTCGTGGCGGCGCGAGCGGCGCTTCCGGTTTACGCGCTTGGCGGCGTCAATGCGCAAACGATGGGACGATTGGCGGGCGCACGGCTGGCCGGAATCGCGGCCATCGAGGCGCTGACACCGTCTCAAAGCGCATAGGTGAAGGCGAGGAAGCCCGCATTCATGTCGATGCGCGGCAGGCCATTGTAGAACGCACCCAGATTGCGGCGGTAATCATACCATTGCCAGCCGGCCGTGATTTGCAAATTGTCGTTGAGTCTGTAACCCGCCGAGACCTGATAACCGTAGATGTCGTAGTCGACGGGGCCGGTGACATCGGCCAGCGAATATTCCCCGCCAATGATCCATTTGTTCCATTCCGCCGTTGCCGAAAGATGCGTGGCATGGGTTCCGCCATGTGCAAGCGCCGAATCGATTTGCAGCAGATAGGCATTGCTCTGGCGATAGGCGCCGCCCACGGACAAGCGCACATCGGACAGCATATAGGCGAGCTGTGCGCCCAGCGCCCAATCGTAAAGATCATCCGTGCCGATGGTGCGATTCTTCAGCGAGCCTTGCGCATATCCCGCCGACAGGCCGAGCGCGAAATCGGAGACATAGCCGGTGTAGCTTGCGGCGACTTCCCAAATATCGTGCTGCTGATCGGGGTCGCTCAGCGGGTTGCCGGTGAATGGAAGCGGCGTTCGCACCGTTTCGGGCGTGAAGGAGGCGCCAATCTGAACGCCCAGCAGGCGCGGCGTGATGTAATTGATCTTGGCGTAATTGGATGTGCTTTGGACCGCCGCAACGGATTCGAAAAACCGTGCGAAGTTCTCGCCCGCGATGGGATCGTGAAACAGCGAGATGTTGCGATTCTCCAGCGTCACCTCTTCGTTGGTGATGGGGCCGGTCAGCCCCAGCGTATAGGCTGCACCATCCTGTTCGCCCAGTTCGACGCGGCCAAAGCCCGTTTGCACGAACACGAATGCCTTCTCGATGAAATCATTGCCGTACTGATCGCCCGAAAGACTGTCGTGATAGAGCAGGAAATTGCCGCCGGCGCCGACGATCAATCCATTGTCGAAAATCCGTTGAGCGCGAATATTGGCACGTGCCTCGCCGCTGCTGCGTGCGATGTCATAGCCGCCGGGAAAGCCGGGCCCGGCCGATTGATGCGCATTGAACAACACACCGCCGGCATTGCCGCCAAGCTTGACCGAAACATCGCCGATATCGAATTCCGGCGGTTCGAGCGCCAGCGCCTGTCCGATATCCGTCACGTTTTCGGCGGCAAACGCCGCGAAACCTGCGACGCTTGTGCCGATTGCTGCGGCGGCGAAGACCAGCGCGCGACGATATTTTCTTTCAATCATTCCCCAAGCCTCGAATCGCGTTTGTCTCAACTAAGGCGCGGGCAGGCCGCTCCTGCAAGGCCGGCCGCATTGCGCATTGGCCCCGTGGCAGTATAAATGCCAATGGCGCACATGACCGTGCCTCCAATGGCGGGAGCTTGGGATGCGTATCGTTTCTGTTGTCGCATGTGTCGCGTTCTTTGCGGGAACTGGCTCGGCCTTGGCTGCGGATTGCAACAAGGGCATGCTGTGGCCGTTCGTGCGCACCACCGGCGATTGTCTCACGGATGTGGAAATCGCTTCGGGCAAGAGCGGCGTCTATACCGGTCCGGTGAACACCAATGTCGATGTCAGCGCCATCAAGCCGGCCGAGACGCCCGCACAAAGCGATGGTGTGAGCAGCAGCAGCTCCAGCGGCGGC
>DATARE010000107.1:0-6716 GCA_036264295.1 Micropepsaceae bacterium
ACCCAATGGGTGGTGTTCGAGCCCAACGACGAGCCCCTATGGGCGCAAATCCGGCTGAATATCGGCGCGTTCTTGCAAGGCTTGTTCCGGCAGGGCGCGTTCCAAGGCCGCACGCCGAAAGAGGCTTATTTCGTCAAATGCGACAGCGAGACGACGACGCAGGCCGACATCAACCTCGGCATCGTAAACATCTTCGTCGGGTTCGCGCCGCTGAAACCTGCTGAATTCGTCGTGATCAAGATCCAGCAGATCGCCGGGGACATTCCGACTTAAGCGCTGAAAAGGAGACTCTCCATGGCACAATTTTCTGTAAATCCGCAGCGCTTCGACCCGTACAAGAACTTCAAGTTCCGCGTCAAATGGGACGGCCGTTATGTGGCGGGAATCAGCAAAGTGTCCGCATTGAAGCGCACCACAGAAGTCGTGGAACACCGCGAGGGCGGCGATCCGTCAACGGGACGTAAATCGCCGGGACGCACGAAATTCGAGGCGATTACGCTGGAACGCGGTGTCACGCACGACACCGAATTTGAGAAATGGGCGAACAAAGTCTGGAATTTCGGTTCGGGATTGGGTGCGGAAGTCTCGCTGAAGGATTTTCGGAAAGATCTCATTCTCGAATTTTATAACGAAGCCGGTCAGCTCGCGATTGCGTACCGGATATTTCGTTGCTGGGTATCCGAATTCCAGTCGCTACCCGATCTGGACGCCAACGCCAATGCAGTGGCCATTCAGCACATCAAGCTCGAGAACGAAGGCTGGGAGCGCGATCTCGATGTCACAGAGCCGAGCGAACCGAGCTTCACCGAACCGGCTTAGGGAGATAGCGAATGCAGTCCGCGGCGCCCAACGCGCGCGAGCAGCAAATTCTGATGCTTTGGGAACGCGGTGCCGGGTTGAATCGCTGGGCGCGCGACGATGCGCTGCTTGCTGCCATTGGGGCTCAGTCGGATCGGCTTGGCGCCCGCAATAGCGCGCTTCTATCGTTGCGCAGCAGATTGTTCGATCGCCCATGGCCGCTGAAGAGCTGCTGTCCGGAGTGCGGCACGGAATGCGAATTCGAGGCGGACAGTTCGGGTCTCGCCGAAGCCCTTTTGGAATTGCCGCTGGCCGAAGAAGCCGATGTTGAGATCAATGGTCAGAAAATTCATTTGCGAGCCCCAACCGCCCGAGACATTCGGATTCTTTCGATGAAGGATCGAGACGGTGCAGTGTGCGCGCTGCTTGGCTTGTGTGTCTCCCCGCCGTGCGAGCCGGCACATTTCGACAGCGATGCTTTGGTGGAGCTCAGCACCCTTCTCGAGCGTCTCGATCCCGGTGCGTTGGTGAGTTTTTCGCTGTCCTGTCCGGCCTGTCATCACGCATGGTCCTCCGACATCGATGTGGGAGAAGCCGTGTGGTCGGAAGTGCAACGCGCCGCGGAACGGATATTTGTCGAAATCGATGTGCTGGCGCGTGCTTACGGCTGGACAGAAGCAGAGGTGCTCGACATGTCCGCAATTCGGCGCGCGGCCTATCTGCAACTCGCAGGGATAGCATGACCGGTTACCTTCAACGGCTCGCGGGGCTTGCGACGGGAGCAGCAGAACCAAGCGCGGCGCGGCTTGCGCTGCCGCCGCGATTTGCGCCGGCCGTGAATGCGGCTTTTGAAGATCGGGAATGGGGACAAACCGGTGGGAGCCCCATAATTAGCAAAGCATTTGCCTCGACGCTTGATGAGCGGGATGCAAGCATTGCTTTGCCATTTCGCTCTGCGGTCCGAAGAGTGAATCCCATCGCCCCCGCAGCAGCGCCGGCGACAGAGCCTTCTCCTCCGGGCCACATCAATAGGCAGACAAGCGAATACGCTCTCTCCGCTGCAACCGAGACAAGTACATCTTCAACGTCGGACGCGCCCGCCGCGGCACGGCCGTTGTTCAGGGTGACGCAAATGGCACGCGACCCTGCGAACCGCCCCGCAGGAACACCGCACGCGCGACCAGATTTACCTGAACGGATCCGCGCGCCCCTATTTGCAAGCCAGGATGTTCAGAGCCCGCAACCCGCGCCTTTGCATGCGGATGTCCTGGCGGGCCGCCCCCAAAGGGCGGGAAATCCTTCCCCCGTTTACGTAACAATCGATCGTATCGATGTTCGCGTGGCGGAAACAGGCACCAAACCGGCTCAAGCGCAAACGCGCCCACGGCGGACCGCAAGCATTTCCTTGTCGGAGTATTTGCGCGGCAGCGAGCGGGAGGGGCGCACATGAGCTCACCGCTCGCCATCGGGGCTGTCAGCGCGGTGTTGCGTAATCTTCTCGACAACGGCCTCATCGAGGCAGGCGCGGCCATGGGGACGACTGTCAATATCACCGCAGTGGCGCCCGATACGATCGACCTTAACAATGTGGAAGAACCGCCTCGCCTTAATCTCTTTCTGCATCAGGTGACCTCCAATTCCGGCTGGCGCAATGCAGCCCTTCCATCGCGCGATGCAGTCACCGGGGAGCGGTTGACCAATGCACCTCTGGCGCTCGATCTGCATTATCTGCTTACGGCCTATGGACGCGCAGATTTCCAGGCCGAGATACTGCTCGGTTACGCGATGCATTTGCTGCACGAGCGGCCGGTGCTTGACCGCGCCGCCATAAGACGGGCGCTCGACCCTAGCCCGCTCGATGTCAGCATGTTGCCGCCCGCCTATCAGGCGCTTGCCGCTTCGGACCTCGCGGATCAGGTCGAGCAGATCAAGATCACGCCCGCCGCGATGGGGCATGACGAGATGTCAAAACTCTGGACGGCGATCCAGACACATTATCGTCCGTCCTCGGCCTATCAGGTTTCGGTGGTCTTGATCCAAGGCACCAAGCCCGGCCGTTCGCCGTTGCCGGTGCTGTCGCGCGGCAAAGTCGATCCCGTGACGAAGCGCGACCGGGGTGTGGTGGTCAATCCCGATCTGCTTCGGCCATTGCCCACGCTCTTCACGGCGGAGCCTCCGGCGAAGAAGAGCAGCGCAGTGCTTGGCGATACCGTGACGATCACGGGGGTGCGCCTCGCGGGCACAGGGCATCGCGTGCATTTGGCGCACAGGCTGCTCGCCGCGCCCGTGGAATTGATCCCGTCGGCGCCAAACGCCGCGGGCACCGTCATCACAGTCACCTTGCCCAATGATGGGTCCGCGCAGAGCACATTCATTCCCGGACAATGGGCGCTGAGCATTGTGTTTACGCCAACCGGCGAACTGAATCCGCGCGAAACCGATGCAATTCCGCTCGTCCTGGCGCCGGTGCCGGTGATCGCCGCGGACGGCGTTCTTGGCCTGCCCGCCGCTACGGCGACGCGGGGCGGGGTACCTACGAGCGTGACCATCACAATGGCATCGCGTCCGCAAGTGCGCACCCAGCAACGGGCTTCGCTTTTGCTCGATTCGGTCGAAGCGGTTGCATTGCCGCGCGGCAATCCGGCGGATCTGCTGGTCTTCCAATTCCCCAACACGCTTGCCGGTGGCAATCATTGGGTACGCCTGAGGGTGGATGGCGCAGACAGCGTTCTGCTCGACAAAAGCGGTCCGGCACCGATCTTCGACCCGAGTCAGCAGATCACGGTGCCGCCATGACTTCACTTGAAGGCAATATGGCAGCTCCGGTTGCGCATTTCTTGAGCTGGTCTGAGCGAAACCAGCAATGGCTGATTGCGGCGATTGCGCGGTTACGTTCGCGCATCGAGGCGCACGGCGACACTGCCGGTGGTGTTGCGGACAGTGTGGCGGCCGATACCGATTGTGGTTTCACACCGGCCTTGATTCATTGCGCGCAAGTGTTCGGGCTCTCGCCATTCGAACGCGAATTGCTGCTGCTGAGTGTCGGATTGGAATTGGATTCCGGCCTGCGCGCAGCGTTAGCGGCGCTAAACCACGGGTCACCCTATGCAAGCTATGGAAGCGCCCTTGCCCTTCTGACGCAACCGCATTGGGATGCCTTGTCCCCGGAAGCGCCACTGCGCTATTGGCGCATCGTCGAACCGGAATCCGGTTCCGCTCTGGCGCAGGCGCCGCTACGCGTAGATGAACGCATTGTGCACTTCATCACGGGTGTGACGGCGAGCGATACGCGACTCTCTGGCATTGCGCGCCATGTACCGGCCGTCCTTGGAGATAGCCTCTATGGGTTGCTTGCGCGCCGGGTGGCGCAAAGCCTGCATATGGAGAACGCACACGGACGCGTTGTTGTGCTGCATGGCGAAACCGAGGATACCGGAGCGCAGCGCGATCTCGCACTCGCGGCGGCCGCGGAGCTGGGCAGGCCCGTCCTCTGGATTGCGGCGCACGATCTTCCCACCGAAGCAGGTGAGCTGGCGGCGGTGGCGCGGCGGGTGGACCGCGAAGGCGCGCTTACGGGGGCAATCCCTGTTCTTGCGATCGGCGATGCGAATCCCGAAACCGCTGCCATCAGTTTTGTCGCGCGGTTGCTTAGCGCCGTGCTGTGGCTTGGAACGCCGCACGCAGCTCTGAAGTCATTGCCGGATAGACGCCGTGTGGCACGTTTTGAACTGCCAGCGCATGATCGCGAACGCGACCACATTGGTTTGATGTCGAAATGGCGGAAGGCTGCGCCGCCAACAGAATGCACCGATGAAACGGTTGGCGCAGAACTCGCGCGCGCCGCCGGGCAGTTCCACCTATCTGCGGCGGCCATGGATGATCTCGTGGAAAATCTCATCGCTGCGCCGGCGGGGGAGCGCGGTGAAGCCGTATGGGGCATCGCACGGGAGCTCGCGCGAGGCGGGCTCGATGCGCTGGCGCAACGTATCGAAACGCGTGTCGATTTCGACGACCTGGTGCTCCCCCCAGCACAGATTGCGATCTTGCGCGATATAGCGCGGCAATTGCGCAATCGCGAGCGGGTCTATCGCGATTGGGGGTTCGGCGAAAAGCATGCGCGGGGGCAGGGCCTGACCGCACTTTTCTCAGGCGAATCGGGCACTGGGAAAACGCTCGCCGCCGAAGCGATCGCCAATAAGGTCGGCTTGGACCTGTATCGCGTCGATCTCGCGATGCTGGTCAGCAAATATATCGGCGAGACCGAGAAAAATCTGAAGCGGCTGTTCGATGCGGCCGAAACCAGCGGCGCGGTTCTGTTATTCGACGAGGCTGACGCATTGTTCGGCAAGCGCAGCGAAGCAAAAGACAGCCATGACCGCTATGCGAATATCGAGGTCTCCTATCTCCTGCAGAGAATCGAATCCTATCGAGGTCTCGCGATCCTGACCACGAATATGAAGAGCGCGCTGGATCGCGCATTTCTGCGCCGAATCCGCTTTGTGATCAGTTTTCCGTTCCCCGATGCGCCGGCCCGCGAGCGGATTTGGCGCAAGCAATTCCCGGACCGTGTTCCGCTTGGCAGCATCGATTTTTCTGCATTGGCACGTCTCAATCTCGCGGGCGGGAATATCCACAGCATCGTGTTGAACGCGGCATTCCGGGCTGCCGACGGCGCGGGACGTATCGATCAGTCGCATCTGATGGAAGCCGCGCGCGCCGAATATGCAAAGCTCGAGCGCAGTTTCACCGATGGAACGGGAGGCGGCACGTGACTCGCAAAGCCGTAGCCACCCCGCCCATCCACGTGCGCATCGGCAGGATCGTTGTGGATTCCGCTGCCCTTCGTGGTGCTTCGCGGGAGAGCCTGCATGCCGATATCGGTGCCGCGCTTTCGCAACGCCTGTCAGGAGAAATCGCAAGCGGCCCGCCGACACTTGCCCAGCAAATTGCGGGCTCGGTTGCTCCGCAAATCCAGGCCCAGATTCCGGCGAGAGGGGGCCGCAATGGCGCTTCCTAGTCCGGCGGTAGCATCGCCAAAAGCCAAAGCGCCGGCGCGCATTTTGCAGCGTGCATGCGCAGACAAGAGTTGCGGCAGATGCGAAAGCTGTCGGAAGAAAACGCTGCAACGCGCGACCGCAGGCGGCCGCGGCACGAATGAGGCAGGGTCATACAACCCCGCCTCCACGCTGACGCAAGGCGGTGGGCGCCTCCCCACGGCGATACGGCGGACGCTCGGACCGCTCTATGGCAGCGATTTCTCTACCGTGCGCATTCACCGCGATTCCGCCAGTCATGCCGCAGCGCGCGACGTGAATGCCCGTGCGTTTACGCTGGGCCATCATGTTCACTTCGCCGCGGGCGAATATCGCCCGGAGCAGCAGGAAGGGCTGCATCTTCTTGCCCATGAGCTTGGGCACACCTTGCAGCAACGCTACACGGCCGGTGCGTGTGGCGGATCGGCGGTCGAGATCGACAATGCCGACTCGCCGCTGGAGCGCGAGGCCGATGCAGCTGCCGATGCTGTTCTGGCCGGACGCGCGGCCCGCGTCAGTTCGGCGGCAGCTCATGGTGTTCAAGCGAAGTTGCTGCAACGGCAGATCGGCTCTGAAACCGGGGGCAGCGAGACCGCGAGTGCTGACCGCAAAATCGATGCAAACACGGTCGTCCACATCACGCGAACGGTGACCGAAAAGCCGTGCAAGCTCGATACCGATCCCGAGAGCACACCCACCGACAAGATCTTCTATTGGGACAAAGACGCCAATGCGATCGGTTTGAACTACAAGATCTGCAATGGGCGCGTGCAACTCAGCACGAAGGGCGAGATCAGTTACGACAAGGTTATCGACTCGGCGAAGACCCTGCTCACGACGCTTCAAAACAATCCCGCACTTGGAAACGATCTGGGCAATTTGTTG
>DATARE010000144.1:0-7443 GCA_036264295.1 Micropepsaceae bacterium
ATCACGGGCGCGGATGCGGTCCATCCCGGTTACGGGTTTCTCTCCGAGAATGCGCATTTCGCCGAGATCGTGAACGAACACAACATCACCTTCATCGGACCGCAGCCCGAACACATCCGGCTGATGGGCGACAAGATCGTCGCCAAACAGACGGTGAAGACTCTGGGCATTCCGACCGTGCCGGGCTCCGAAGGCGGCATCGGCTCGGAAGCCGAAGCTGCGGCGGTCGCGGCCGAAATCGGTTATCCCGTGTTGATCAAAGCGGCAGCGGGAGGCGGCGGGCGCGGCATGAAGGTGGCGCGAACCCCTTCCGAATTGCCGCTTGCGCTGGCGACGGCGCGCGGCGAAGCCAAGGCCGCCTTCGGCGATGACGATGTCTATATCGAAAAATATCTTGGCAAGCCGCGGCACATCGAAATTCAGGTCATCGCGGACTCCTACGGCAAGGTCCTGCATCTCGGCGAGCGCGATTGTTCGCTGCAGCGCCGCCATCAGAAAGTTTGGGAGGAAGCACCCTCGCCTGCGCTGAATGTGGCGGCACGCAATCAGATCGGTGCGGTGGTGACCGGTGCGCTCACCAAACTCGGTTATCTCGGGGTTGGAACGGTCGAATTTCTCTACGAGAATGGCGAATTCTATTTCATCGAGATGAACACAAGGCTGCAGGTGGAACATCCGGTCACGGAACTCGTCACCGGCCTGGATCTGGTGCGCGAACAAATCCGCATTGCCGATGGCGGCGCCCTGGAACTCGAACAGAGCGACGTCACGGTGACAGGCCACGCCATCGAATGCCGCATCAACGCGGAGAACCCCTTCACCTTCCAGCCATCGCCGGGACGTATCACCGATTTCCACGCGCCCGGCGGGTTGGGTGTGCGCATGGATTCGGCCGCTTATGCCGGCTATCGAATCCCGCCCTATTACGACAGTCTCATCGGCAAGCTGATCGTGCATGGCAAAAGCCGCAACGAATGCCTCATGCGGCTGCGGCGCGCGCTCGACGAACTCGTGATCGGCGGCATCGAGACCACGATTCCGCTGTTCCAGGAACTGATCAAACAGCCCGACATTCTGGACGGCGATTACAACATCCACTGGCTGGAACATTACCTCGCCCGCCGTTCCACCGGCGCGCTTTAGCGCCGGCCCTAGCCCATTGCGGCACCCGTCCTATATGATCGCGTATGACGATGGAGGATCCTCATGTTCCGCTGGCTGAAGCGTCTGTCGCCGCAATTGCTGAGCGTAATGCGAATTGCCGTTGGCCTGACCTTCATCGAGCACGGCACGCAAAAATTGCTGAGCTTCCCGGTGCCGCGCCCCGGGCTGGCGCTGCCATTGCTGCTGTTCACCGGAATTCTGGAAACCGTCGGCGGCGCGCTGGTGACGCTTGGGTTGTATGCGCGCATCGCCGCATTTTTGCTCTCCGGCGAATTGGCGGTCGGCTATTGGTGGCTGCACGAACCGCGCAGCTTCTATCCGATGGCCAATGGCGGCGAGGCCATGGTGGTGTATTGTTTTGTGTTCCTCTACATCGCCGCGGCTGGAGCCGGACCTTTGAGCTTCGACGCGCAAATGAGACGCGCTTGATTCCGTGACCGCCATCAATCCCGAAGAATTGCTGCTCGCCTATCGCCTCGGGATATTCCCGATGGCCGAGAGTCGCGGCGCGCCCGACGTGCTGTGGGTCAGGCCGCATGAACGGGGAATCTTGCCGCTCGACAAATTCCACGTGCCCAAGCGGCTCGCCCGCGTGGTGCGTTCCAACCGCTTCCGGATCACCGCCGATACCGCGTTCGAAGACGTCATTCGTGCCTGCGCCGAAAGCCAGCCGGACCGCCGCGAGACCTGGATCAACGATCCAATCATCGACGTGTTCGTGTCGCTGCACGCGCGCGGCTTCGCGCACAGCATCGAGACCTGGCAGGAAGACCGGCTGGTCGGCGGGCTTTACGGTTTATCGCTCGGCGCAGCGTTTTTCGCGGAAAGCAAATTTTCGCGCGCCACCGATGCCAGCAAAGTCGCGCTTGTGCATCTTGCGGCGCGGTTAAAGGCCGGCGGCTACACGCTGTTGGACGCGCAATTTCCCAATCCGCATCTGGACCAATTCGGCGCCATCACGGTCACGGAGGAGCGCTTCCAGCACATGCTGGCCCAGGCGCTCTCGTCCACGGGTGATTTCTACGGCTTGGGACGCGGCGGCGCCGCGGGCGATGCTGAAGGCGCGGTGGCGGCCGCAGGAGGCGCGGCAGCTGCCGGCGGAGCTGTGCCCGGTGCCGGTGCAGCCGCCGGTTCGTCGGTCTTGCAGGTGATCGCCCACACATCATAGGTGGGATGTTCAAGCGCGCTCAGCGCGGGTGTGGACGCAAACATCCAGCCGGAGAACATCCGTTTGGGCGGCGCGCTTGGCGGATTGTCGTCGATCTGCACGAAGACGCTGGTTTCCGGCGGCTCTTCCGGCGGCACGGTGTAGCAATAGCGCACGGTCAGCGTGAGGGTACCGAATCGCACCGGCACGCCGACAGGCGCGTTGATCTCCGTAGCGCGGCCGGTGATCTTGTCGAGCCCGCGCAATATGGCCATGCGCTTGATGCCATGGGCATCGGGCTTCGCATCGGCAAGCCCTGGCGGCCTTGGCGGCAATACGGCGGGGGCCGCATCCGCAACGGACGCGTATCCGAGAATCGCCAACGCCACGCCGAGGACACGCATTCTCACTTGCCGCCGCCGGTACCGGTTGCGCTGAAGACCGCCTTGCCGAGAAGGCCGATCAGGTCGATCGACCCTTGCGTGTTCTCGATTTCGCCGCCGGGTTTGATCGGCTGCATGGAGGAACCCGGCTCGATCGAAAGATATTGGTTGCCCAGCAACCCTTCCGACGTGATCCGCACCGAGGAATCGTCCGGCAGCTTCACCGAATTCTCCAGCGCCAGAGTCACAACCGCGTTGTAGGTTTTGGGATCGAGCGCCATCCGTTCGACCGTGCCGACTTTGATGCCCGACAGGCGCACATCGGTTCCGACATTCACCCCATCGGCCCGATTGAATTTGGCGACCACGTCATAGCCCGACACCGGCCCTGAGCCGGTGCTGGAATAGGCGAAGAACAGAAAGAACGCCGCCACCGCGATCACCGCGGCGCCGATCAAGGTTTCGACAATCGAATTCTGCATGGGCTCATCCGTTCCCCTCATGCGTCGACGCGCTCAGCATGAGGAACAATGGTTCTCCTCACCCTGAGCTTGTCGAAGGGTGAGGCTCAAGGCGTCAGCCGGGGCGCCAGGCTTCGTAATCGCCGGTGGCGGGCGGGCGCTTACCCTCGCTCCATAGGCTTCCGTCGGGATGCCAGGCTCCCGGCGTACCGGTCAGGTTCGGCTCGTGGTCCAATTCCCAGGCTTTCCGCTTGAATGGCTCCTTGGTCGGGGGCGCTTCAAATGTGTGGTGCAGCCAGCCGTGCCAATCCGGCGGTACGCGCGAGGCATCCACCGTTCCGGCATAGATCATCCAACGGCGCTTGCCATCCTTGGTCTGGTAGTAGCGGTTGCCGAATTCGTCCTGGCCCACAGGGACGCCATGACGCCGCGTCATCAGCAACGTGCCGGGGGTGGCGTTCTCCCACCAGATGAAAAGCCGACTGAAAAAGGACATGTCTCACCGATTCGAATATGCGCCGGACTATAAGCGGGCACGGCCTGCGGCAACAACGCCGTGATGCCGCGCCAGCATGTCTATTTCGTGGCAGCGTTTGAGGGAAATAGCTAGGTGAAGGTCGTCTGTTCCAGCCTTGCATCGCGCAGCCCCATCTGGAACGCGTTCACAAGTCCTTGGACTATAAGTGTTCTGTCGCGCGAGGCGACGGCATGCTCCATCAGGGGATTCAGGAAAACCTTCCTCCGCTCGAAGCCCACAGGCGCCGGAATGCCCAGAAACACGGGGCGGCCGTGCTGGATTTCCGAACCGATAAATTTCAGCAACGGATCCCATTCGAGAACGCCCGGCGAATCGATCACGTCGAACTTAAGCCCGACCTGTGGAAATCCAGGGGGGATGCCCTGGCCTTCGCCGCCGACAATGTCGATCAGCACGCCGCATCGGTCCGGGCGCCAATCTTCCCCCAGATACCGCAGCCTTCGCCAACCGCAATACCAGCCCCGGCAAACCGGCGGCCGATTCTCATAAATTTGGCAGCCGGCACCCTCGCTGCAGTGGGGGCAGAGGACCGCGGCCAGCTTTTTCAATTCCGGGACGTCGATTTTCAGAACCTTGCAGCAGGCCGTGCAGCCGCCGCATTCCCGGCCGGGCACCAGATCGGATTCGGCGCTCTGATTCTCACCCATGGGCGAGCAATCCGTAACGCGAAAGGAGGCGACACCCTCGACGCTCGCGCATGGCCAATATGTCGTTTCGCTGGCCGGAAATCTATCAAAATGCGTCAGATTGGCCGATCTGGCATATCTTGCGACCTTCACCCCGGTTGGGTGCCTGCGCCTCGAAAGCCGTCGCCGTCCCAGCGCCCGAAATTCTTCGGCCAAGTGATGCACAGAGTCTTCCACAGGATATCAACAACACTCGATAAAGCCCTGACTCACACCACATATTTAATCCACCCCTACATATAGCGTTCCCGTCACGCTTCAGACACAATATGCTTGCAATGGGGTAAATCGAGGCATAGGATTTCCATCCTTCGCTGCTTCGAAAGCGAAGACCTGACAGAAAAACCCAGCCGATCACCGGAGAAGCGGATGTGAATCCGCAAATTCCGCACCGGCTTTGCTTTGCCTGCAGGGCTGGCGGGAAATTTTGGGGGAGTAGGGACCATGCGGATCACGCGCCATTTCACGACCGAAGGCAAATCACCCTATGAGGGCATCGCCTTCCGCAGAGCCACCAGCGAGATCCGCAATCCGGACGGCTCGATCGTCTTCCGCCATGAAGGCATCGAGGTCCCCGAATCCTGGAGCCAGGTCGCTTGCGATGTGATGGCGCAGAAATATTTCCGCCGCGCCGGCTTGGCGGTTTGCCTGAAGGCCGCCGAGGAGAACGATGTCCCCTCTTTCCTGTGGCGCCACGTCCCCGACGAGGAGGCCTTGGCGGGCCTGCCCGAATCTCTGAAGAAGACCACCGGCGAAACCAGTGCCAAGGAAGTCTTCCACCGTCTGGCGGGCACTTGGGCCTATTGGGGCTGGAAGGGCGGCTATTTCGATGCCGAAGAAGACGCCCGCGCCTTCTATTACGAGATGTGCCACATGCTGGCCGCCCAGAAGGCCGCGCCCAACTCGCCGCAATGGTTCAACACCGGCCTGCACTGGGCCTATGGCATCGATGGCCCGAGCCAGGGCCATTATTACGTCGATTTCCAGACCGGCGAGCTGGTGCGCTCGGCATCCGCCTATGAGCATCCTCAGCCCCATGCCTGCTTCATCCAGAGCGTCTCGGACGATCTCGTCAATGAAGGCGGCATCATGGATTTGTGGACCCGTGAGGCGCGGCTCTTCAAATATGGCTCCGGCACCGGCACCAATTTCTCCGGCCTGCGCGGCGAAAACGAGCCCCTGTCGGGCGGCGGCAAATCCTCCGGGCTGATGAGCTTCCTGAAGATCGGCGACCGCGCCGCCGGCGCCATCAAATCGGGCGGCACCACGCGCCGCGCCGCCAAGATGGTGATCGTCGATGCCGACCATCCCGATATCGAAACCTTCATCGACTGGAAGGTGATCGAAGAGCAAAAGGTCGCCGCTCTGGTGGCGGGCTCCAAGCTCACCGAAAAACACCTCAACGCCATCATCAAGGCCTGCCGGAATTGCGAAGGCTCGGGCGATGATTGCTTCGATCCGGCGATGAACCCCGCCCTAAAGCGCGAGATCAAGGCCGCACGCCGCGCCTGCATTCCCGACAATTATATCGAACGCGTGATTGCCTTCGCCAAGCAGGGCAATGACCGCATCGAATTCCGCGTCTACGACACCGATTGGGATTCCGAAGCCTATATGACGGTTTCGGGCCAGAACTCGAACAACACGGTCCGCGTCACCGACGCATTCCTCAACGCCGTTGCGTCCGATGCGGATTGGCAGCTGATGCGCCGCAAGGACGGCAAGGTCCACAAGACGCTGAAAGCGCGCGATCTGTGGGACAAAATCTCCTACGCCGCCTGGTCCTGCGCCGATCCGGGCATCCAATTCCACACCACCATCAATGATTGGCACACCTGCCCGGCGGGTGGCGAAATCCACGCCTCCAACCCGTGTTCGGAATACATGTTCCTGGACGATACGGCGTGCAATCTCGCCTCCCTCAATCTCATGGCCTTCCGCAAGGACGGCGAAAACGGCGCCAAGGCGTTCGACGTGCCGGCCTTCGAACATGCCGTGCGCCTGTGGACGATGGTGCTGGAAATCTCGGTCCTGATGGCGCAATTCCCGTCCAAGGAGATCGCGCTGCTCTCCTATGATTACCGCACGCTCGGATTGGGCTACGCCAATATTGGCGGGCTTCTGATGTCGGCGGGCATCCCCTACGATTCGCGTGAGGGCCGCGCCATTGCGGGCGCCATTACGGCGGTGCTGACCGGCGTGTCCTACGCCACCTCGGCGGAAATGGCGGGCGAGCTCGGCGCTTTCCCGCGCTTCGAGGAAAACCGCGACGCCATGCTGCGGGTGATCCGCAACCATCGCCGCGCCGCCTATGGCGAACAATTCGGCTATGAGGGGCTTGCCACGCTGCCGGTGCCGCTCGACCACGACGCGCTTGCCGACCGCGAGCTTGCCGATGCGGCCAAGGCGGCGTGGGATCACGCGCTGGCGCTGGGCACCGCCTATGGTTATCGCAACGCGCAGGCGAGCGTGATTGCGCCCACCGGCACCATTGGTCTTCTGATGGATTGCGACACCACCGGCGTCGAACCCGATTTCGCGCTGGTGAAATTCAAGACTCTCGCCGGCGGCGGCTATTTCAAGATCATCAATCGCTGCGTCCCCGAAGCCTTGCGGGCGCTGGGCTACGCGCCGGATGAGATCGACGCCATTGTCCTCTATGCCGTTGGCCACGGTACGCTGAGAGGCTCCAACGCGCTCTCGCATGAGGCGCTGAAATCCAAGGGTTTCGGCGCGGCCGAAATCGAGAAAGTCGAAGGCGCGTTGGAACAGGCCTTCGACATCCGTTTCGTGTTCAACAAATGGACGCTGGGTGCCGAGTTTTGCGCCAGCATATTGAAATGCGACGCGTCCGTGCTGGATGCGCCCGATTTCGACCTGCTGAAAGCGCTGGGCTTCTCGAAATCCGAAATCGACGCGGCCAATCTCTATGTTTGCGGCGCCATGACGCTGGAGGGCGCGCCCTATCTGAAGCCGGAACATCTGCCGGTGTTCGATTGCGCCAATCCGTGCGGGCGCATCGGCAAGCGGGCGCTGAGCATGGAATCCCATATCCGCATGATGG
>DATARE010000198.1:0-6075 GCA_036264295.1 Micropepsaceae bacterium
TATAGTGTTGCGTTCCTTTGTCCCTGAGAGGTCGGTTTGTCGACATTCGTCGTGTTTTGCTGCGACCGGAATTATTTTCCGCTGGCCAAAGGATTGGTGCTGTCCCTGACGAATGCGGGGCTGGAGGAAAGCGGCATCCGGCTCGCCTTCATCGATATCGGATGCGAACCAGATTCCGTCGCATGGCTGCGCGAACGCGGTGTGCATGTGTTGCCATCCTCGCAGCTGACCGCGATCGAGGGTCTGCAAAACGTCAAAGGCTATCATCTGGCGCAGATTTGCCGCCCCTATCTGCCGCGGTTGTTTCCCGAGGCTTCGGCTTTCATCTGGCTCGACAGTGATTTGTGGGTGCAATCGGCCGATACGCTGAAGCTGCTGGCGCTCTATGCCGACAACAATCGCGACAAGATTTTCATCTGTCCGGAATGGCATTACGCCTATGCGGCGATGAATAGCGACATCGTCAAATTCCACGTCAACAATATCGGCTATCATTACAACAAAGCCTATGGCCGGGAAGTGGCCGCCAAGCTTTCCGTCCGGCCCTGGCTCAATACGGGCGTCTTCGCAATGGCGGCCGACAATCCGCTTTGGGCGCGTTGGGGAGAAGAGCTGAAAAGACTCTATGCGCGCCATTATGCGGAAGACGGCGACCTCGCGCGCCATATGGCCGACGGCGTGTCGTTGAATTATCTCGTCGCCGAATCATCGGCCGCGGTTTTGGTCGATCCACTGTTCAACTTCACCTGCATGTGGGCTTTGCCCTATCGCGATCCCGCTGGTGTGGTGCGTGTGCCGCTGCCGCCGAACACCCCCATTGGCATTGTGCATTTGTCGATGTGGTCCGGGCGTCGCAAATTCTATTTCGAGCACGGGCTGCTGTTCCAGCAAGGCCAATATCTTAGCCCCGATGAAAGGGTGTTGCTGTTGCCCTGAGCGCAATTGGGAATGCGGAGGCTTCATCTGGTAGGCTTGCAAGAACCGCAGTATTTTGCCGACGTCTAGGAGAACGCTTATGACCGGGGCTCTGGAGCAAATGCTCGCGGAACGGGCGAACGCGATGCTCGATGCCTGCACGCAGTGCGGCAAATGCTTTGAAGCCTGTCCCATCACGATGCCGGCTGGTGTTCATGGCACCGATCCACAGACCGCGATAGCGGGCGTTCTCGACATCGTCAGGAACGGCTCGGGACCTGAAGCCTCGGAACTATGGGCAAATTCGTGTGTCTTATCGGGCGAATGCGTGAAGGTGTGTGACTATGGCGTCAATCCGCGCTTCCTGCTGAGCCTGGCCCGCATTGCCATGGCGAAAGCAAAGACGACTCCCGATGAGCGGCGCAAACGCGGAGTAGAAGGCTTTCGCATCATTGCGCGCGACGTACTTGCCCTGTCGCGGATGCAATTGAGCGATGCCGAACTCGCCCGCTTGGGTCAATTTCCTCACACCGAAGCGGCAGCAACCGAAACTCCGGACGTTGTTTTCTATACCGGCTGCAACGTGCTGAAGACGCCGCATATTGCACTCTTTGCCCTGGATATTTTGGATGCGCTCCATGTCACGCATGTCGTCATGGGCGGGCCGGCGCATTGCTGTGGGGTAGGACAGATGCGTACCGGCGACCTCGATGCATCCGGGCGGTTTGGCGAATCCACGATGGACAAGCTGGCGCGTGGCGGCCGCACTGTGCTCGCCTGGTGTCCCACCTGCAATGTGCAGTTCAACGACTTCATGCTCCCGGCTGTCGAGCGCGCCGATGGCAAGCGCCCTTTCACCATGATGCCGTTCCTGCTCTTCTTGCGCTCAAAGTTGGATGCGTTACGCCCCCTGATGCGGACACCTGTGCCCATGAAAATTGCGCTCCACCGCCATACCGGCGAACCCGGCGTGATGGAGGCGGCGGCGGAGCTTCTCTCGGCGGTACCTGGCATCGCGCTCATCGATCTTGGCCAGCCCTCGCCCGGTTTGATGAGCAATTACCTGCGCGCTTTGCCCGCCTACAAACGCGAGTTGCAGCGGAACGAGCTGCAAGCGGCGGAAGAAGCGATGGTGGATGCGCTCGTCACCGTTTATCACGCCGATCATCGCGAATTGTGTGCGCATGAGCGCGACTGGCCGTTCAAGATTGTCAACACGCTGGAGATCATCGGTGCGTCCTTGGGCCTTCACCACGAGGACAGTTACAAGCGGCTCAAGCTCAAACAGGACGTTGACGCTATTCTCTCCGATTGCGCCGATTTTTCTGCCCATCACGGGCTGGATACCGCAATGACGATGCCCGCGGTGGAAGCGATGTTGAAGGACCAGCCGCTGCCTCTGAGGCGAAATTAGTGCTTAACTGCGAAGCAGTTCGGGAGCGAGATCGCTATGATGGCAAAGACGCGCTTTATTGCGGCTGTCTCCGCGTTCTTCATTTTGTCGGCATCCGGAAGCGTTCGGGGGGCACAAACGCCCGCGATACCCGATTTCACCGGTTCCAGCGGAACCGCGTGGAACGGCATTGGCGGCGGTGAATTTTATCCCGTGCCGGGCGCGCCAAAGCCCGTAACGCAAGATCCGCGATACCACTACACGCCCAATGGTCCAGGACAAGCGAGCTATCGCATCGCCGATTTGACGAACCCAAACCTTAAGCCCTGGGTGAAGGAGGCGATGAAGAAAGACAATGACGAGGTACTGGGCGGCAAGATCGGCTATTCACCGCGCTCGTCCTGCAAGCCGGCTGGCGTACCGGCCTTCATGGCCATGGGGGGCGGTTCTCTCTTCGTCATCCAATCGGCCACCCAGGTGACACTCGTCTTTGACGGCAATTTGGAGACGCGCCACATCTATTTGAACGTGCCCCATGCCACCAATCCAAAACCGTCCTGGTACGGAGATTCGATCGGGCATTATGAAGGCGACGTTTTGGTGGTGGATACGATCGCGCTAAACACGAAAACCTTTGTCGATGCCTACCGCACGCCGCATTCCGGCAAGCTGCACGTCACCGAGCGCTGGCGGCTTGTCGACAGTGGAAAAACCCTCGAAGTGCTCATGAGCGTAGAGGATAGCGACGCGTTCAATCGGCCATGGCAAGCGGTGAAACGCTATCGCCGGGAGCAAAAGACCCTGGTCGAGAACAGTTGCGCGGAGAACAATGACGTCCTGTTCGACTACGGTACTCCCAAAGCCGACAAAGCGGATTTTTGACCAGTGTCATGCCGCGCAGCCGGCGCCGGGATGGTTTTTTCCTCGAGTAACGTTCTTTGGGATGCAGGATGACCATGCGATTGCTCGTTGTCGGTGCTGGCGCGACGGGGGGATATTTTGGAGGGCGTCTTGCTCAAGCCGGGCGCGACGTGACGTTTCTCGTCCGTCCCGAGCGCGGTTCTGTGCTGCGTGAGCGTGGTCTTCAGATCATCAGTCCGAACGGCGATGCGATTATCCGGCCGCAACTCGTTACCGCTTCAGACTTGAACGCACCTTTCGATGCGATTCTCGTTGCGGTCAAAGCCTATGCCCTCGAAGCCGCCATGAACGATTTCGCGGCCGCCGTAGGCCCGCAAACGATAATTCTTCCCGTGCTCAACGGCATGAAACATATGCAATTGCTGTCGGCTCGCTTCGGAGGCGATGCTGTCGTGGGGTGCGTGTGTCATATCGTGGCGCAATTGGATGCCGATGGACGTATCCGACACATGGCACCATTGCCCTTGAGCATGGCTTACGGCGAGATGGAGGGCGCAATCAGTCCGCGCCTCGAAGCGCTTGATGGTTTCATGCAAGGCGCAGGTTTCGAAGCGCGATTGTCGTCCACGATTGCGCGTGAGATGTGGGAAAAATGGGTCCTCCTTGCCTCGCTGGGCGGCATCACTTGCCTGATGCGCGGCTCCGTTGGCGCAATTGTCGCCGCGCCTGGGGGCAAGGACTTTATTGTTCGATTCTTCGAGGAAGTCGTCGCAATCGCGAAAGCTGCGGGTGTTGCCCCATCGGGCGAATTCCTGGCCGCAGCGGAAAGAATGCTCACCGCCGCAGGTTCGAACGCAACGTCATCGATGTATCGCGACTTGAAAAATGGCAATCGCATCGAGGCCGATCAGATTATGGGCGATCTCCTCGCGCGCCGCCGCGGGCATCAGGGCCTCAGCACGCCGCTTGTGGAAGCGGCTTACACCCATCTCTGCGTCTACCAAAATCGGCCAAAATAATGTCGGCCTGCCCTCCTTTTTCGAGAGCCAGCCGCAGACATATTTTCACGCGGAAAGCTCGAACCGGACAGGATGCCGCCGGATCATGAAATGGTGCCCAGAAGAGGACTCGAACCTCCACACCTTGCAGTACTAGTACCTGAAACTAGCGCGTCTACCAATTCCGCCATCTGGGCAGGCCGAGGGCCTTGGGCCGCGATGTTTAGGAGCGCCGGCTTGGGCTGTCAACGCGAGCGGGGGCCATGCCATGCCGTCCTGTACCCGCACCTGCGCCACCCGTCCTACTACCCTCCCGTCCGCGTTTGGATTATGGATGCATCGATTCCTCTCTCGGGCGTTCCATGACGGCGATTCCCTCTTCCAAGCTCGTGACCATTTTCGGGGCTTCGGGATTTCTCGGGCGGCACATCGTGCGGGCGCTGGCCAATGAGGGCTGGCGCGTGCGCGCGGCTGTCCGGTACCCGAACACGGCCCATTTCCTGAAACCCATGGGCCGCGTCGGACAGATTCAGCTGCTGAAGACCAATGTCAACGACGATGCCGCCGTGGATGCCGCGCTGCGCGGGGCGGATGCCGCCATTAATCTGGTCGGTGTGCTGTCCGAAAGCGGCAGCCAGCGCTTCGCCGCGCTGCACACCGAAGCGGCGGGCCGCATCGCGGAGCTGGCAGCCAAACATGGCGTGGCGGCGCTCCTGCATGTCTCGGCTCTGGGCGCGAGCGCGGATTCGCCTTCCCATTATGCCCGCACCAAAGCCGAAGGCGAGGCGCGCGTGCGGGCGGCTTTCCCGGGTGCCACGATTTTCCGGCCCTCGATCGTGTTCGGGCCCGAGGATGATTTCTTCAACCGCTTTGCCTGGCTGGCGCGCCTGTCACCGGCACTGCCTTTGATCGGGGGCGGCCACACGCGGTTTCAGCCGGTCTTTGTCGGCGATGTCGCGGAAGCCGCGCGCGCGGTGCTGAACGATCCTGCCGCGGCGGGCAAGACCTATGAGCTGGGCGGGCCGGAAATCATGACCATGAAAGAGGTCATGCAGCTCGTGCTGAAGCAAACCCATCGGCGGCGCCTGCTGCTGCCGGTGCCCTTCGCGCTGGCACGGGTTAAGGCGGCCATACTGGGCTTGTTGCCCAACCCGCTGCTAACGCTCGATCAGGTGCGGCTGCTGCAGCAGGACAATGTGGTGTCGGCGGGCGCGCTCACCTTGCGCGATCTTTCCATCGTGCCGACCGCCGCCGAGGCGATCCTGCCGTCCTATCTTTGGCGCTTTCGCAAGACCGGCCAATTCGAAACGGTTTCACCCTAGCAGCAGCGAGCCGAGCAACAGCACGCCGGTCGCGATACGGTACCAGCCGAACGGCTTCAGCCCGTAGCGGCCGACGAAGTCGATGAACGTTTTCACCACCACATAGGCGACGATGAAGGAAATCACGAAGCCTATCGCGATGATCCGGAGATTGCCCGACGAAAGCTCCGCGCGCTTCTGATACAGCTCGAGCACCGATGCCCCCAGCATGGTCGGTACCGCCAGATAAAAGGTGAAATGCGCCGCGGTCTTGCGTTCGACACCGAGAAGTTCGGCGCCGAGGATGGTCGCGCCCGAACGCGATACGCCGGGGATCAGCGCCGCGCATTGGCAAAAGCCGATCTGCAAGGCCTTTCCCAGGGGAAGATTGTCGGTGCCCTGCCAACGCGGGCGCGGCGCGATATGTTCGAACAAGAGGATCAGCACCCCGCCGAGCAACCAGGTCACGCCGATGACCGGAAGTGCTCGCGAGGGATCGAGCAGGATGCGATTGATGAATTTGATCAGCAGCGCGCCGAGCACAGCCGCGGGCAGGAAGGCCACGATCACATTGGCCGCGAATTGGCGGGCCTTTGGATCGCTGGGA
>DATARE010000272.1:0-5685 GCA_036264295.1 Micropepsaceae bacterium
GTTCATCAAGGTTGCACTGTCGACCGAGATTTTCGCGCCCATCGACCAGTTTGGGTGACTGACCGCCTGTTCCGGTGTCGCTTGCGCCATACGATCCAACGACCAGGTGCGAAACGGACCGCCTGAGGCGGTCAAGGTTACTTTCTCGATAGCGTGGGCTTGTGCGAAGTCGAGCAGCTGGAACGCGGCATTGTGCTCCGAATCAACCGGCAGTAGCACACCGCGCGAATCTTCGGCGGCACGGCGGAAAACCTCGCCCGCAGCGACCACGCATTCCTTGTTCGCAAGTGCCACGATGGCGCCGCGCTTTACCGCTTCAAGCGTCGGGGCAAGGCCGGCAGCGCCCACTATGGCGCCCATCACCAATTCGGAAGGCTCGCGCGCAGCATCTAGAATCGCGGCTTGCCCTGCGCGGACGGCGATGCTGGTGCCGGCCAGCGCGTCGCTGAGAGCATCCTTCAGTGAAGGATCGCCGATCACCGCAAGCTTGGGCCGGAATTCGCGCGCCTGCGCCGCGAGGAGATCCACATTGCGTTGCGCGGTCAGCGCGGCAAGCGGGAATGCATCCGCGCCATAACGCGTGCGCACAAAGCCGATGACATCGAGTGTCGCGGTGCCGACCGATCCTGTGCTCCCAAGCACCGTGATGCGCCGGCCAAGCACCGGCGCAAGATCGAGATCGGGAGCATGATTAACCAGAGGTTCGGTCATGGGCCGGTGCCGCTGATCGGGTTGAAGCCCAGCAGGAAGATCAGCCCGGCGCAGACGGGCGCAGCAAACAGCACGCTGTCGATTCGATCCAATATGCCGCCATGACCGGGAATCAGCCGCCCCGTGTTCTTGGCACGAAATTGCCGCTTGACCCAAGATTCAAAAAGATCACCGCAATGGCCCGCCAGGGCAAGGCAAATTCCAAGCGCCAAGGCACCGCGAACATTGCCGCCAAGCAATCCGACATAAAGCGTCTCGGCGATTCCTGCGGCGATAATGCCGGCAAGGAATCCCGCCCAGGTTTTGTTCGGGGATAGCACCGGAGCCAGCTTCGGGCCGCCAATCAAGCGGCCGAACAAAAGCGCGCTCGTATCGGCAGTCCAAACCGCCACGAACAAAGCGCCGACAATTGCCGCACCGTGCGGCGCGTCGCGCAGAAATACCAAAGCGATAGCTGGTAACGCGACATACAGTGCGCCGAAGGCGTGCCACGGAATCGGCCAGCGCACATGCAGGCCGCGCATGCCCGACGCAACCGCCGCACCCGCTGCGCCGAGCGCGATAATGGCCAGCGACCAATCGAAGGCGCTCCACAGATGCGCAACCGACACCGCGGCAAGCACGGCAAAACCGGTGGGGATCATTTCGTAGGCCAGGTGTCCCCCATTCACCAGCCGATGCCATTCGCCCAAAGCGGCGACAGCGCCGAAGATCACAAAGCAGGAAAAGAATACGCCGCCATTGGTCACCGCCGCAATCGCGGCCACTCCCATCACAACCCCCGATGCCGTACGGGCCGGGAGCTCGAACCGGGCCGGGATGGAGGGCTGCGTGTCGGTCACGAGGGCGCGATCCTAATGCTCATTCGGCATCGAACACCTCGGCGGCAAGTGAGCGCAAGGCGATTTCGGCCAAAGGCGATTCCCCACGGCCCCGTTCCGCGGCCGGGACTCCGCCGAAGCGGCGTTCACGGCGGGCGAATTCGGCAAGTGCTGCTTCAAGATCAGCGGCACCGAAATCCGGCCACAGCTTGTCGGTGAACACGAACTCGGCATAGGCAGCCTGCCAGAGCAGGAAATTGGAAAGCCGCCTTTCACCGCCGCTGCGGATGACCAAATCCGCATCAGGGATGCCGGCACTCTGCATGCTCTGCCCGAACAGGTCCGGGGTAATGCTTTCCGGATCGAGTTTGCCTGCGGCTGCGGCCTGCGCCAGCTTGCGCGCGGCATCGGCCATCTCTTCGCGAGAGCCGTAATTGAAAGCGAAAGCCAAATTCAAGGTCGTGTTTTTTGCCGTAAGCGTTTCCGCACTTTCGATCAACTCCGCAATATCGGGATCGATGCCGGTGCGGGCGCCGATGAAGCGCACGCGCACATTGTGCTTGTGCAGCTTATCGATATCGGCGCGGCAATAACGGCGAAACAGCCCCATCAAATGCCGCACCTCGGATTCCGGGCGGCGCCAATTTTCCGTCGAGAATGTGTAAAGCGTCAGATATTGCAGGCCCAGCTCGCGCGCACCGCGCACCACTTTGCGGACCGACGAAATACCTTTGACGTGGCCCGCTTCACGAGGAAGCAACCGGTTCTTAGCCCAGCGGCCATTGCCGTCCATGATGATGGCTACGTGCCGGGGCAGCCTGCCGGGCGGACGCCCGTCCGGGGGCGTGGTTTCCAATATCGGTTTGGTCAAACGTCTTGTCCTTTTTCCACGCCTCCTGGGCGATGCAACGTTCTCCCGGTCCTACACATGCATGATTTCCTGTTCTTTCGCGGTCAGTGCCGCGTCGATTTCATGCACACTCTCATCCGTCATCTTCTGCAATTCGTCGGCCAGTTTGCGATGCTGGTCCTCGCCGATCGCATGATCCTTTTCCAGCCGTTTCAAATGATCCATCCCGTCGCGCCGCACATTGCGCACGGCAACGCGCGCAGCTTCCGCATATTTGTGCGCGAGTTTGGCCAATTCGCGGCGGCGCTCCTCGTTCAGTTCCGGGATGGGAATGCGAATGAGCTGACCATCCATCTGCGGGTTAAGACCGAGGCCTGCATCGCGAATCGCTTTGTCCACCGCCTTGGCTAGGCTCTTGTCCCAGACCTGAACCGTCAAGAGCCGCGGCTCCGGAACGTTAACCGTGCCGACCTGGGTGAGCGGCATCGGGCTGCCATAGGCCTCAACCGTCACGGGATCGAGGATTGCCGGGTTGGCGCGACCGGTGCGGAGACCCGCGAATTCATGTTTCGCGGTTGCCACGGCGCCTTTCATGCGCCGCCTCATATCTTCCTTATCGAATGGTGGCAGCTGAGCCATCTTCGCCTCCCTCAAGAAAGGTGCGAGCCAAGCGCCGCACCTATTCCCCTTTTAACGCCGTTCACCAATCACCGTGCAGCGCCCCGAACCCTTCAGAATCGCCGACAATGTCCCCTGTTCGTGAATAGAGAAAACCACAATCTGGATACCGTTTTCGCGCGACAAAGAAATGGCGGAGGCGTCCATCACCTTCAAATCACGCGATAATACCTCATGATAGGTGAGAAAATCATAGCGTTCGGCATTTTTGACGCGTTTGGGGTCGTCGCTATAGACCCCATCGACCTGGGTGGCCTTGAACATGGCATCGCAAGCCATCTCGGCAGCCCTCAGAGCCGCCGCGGTGTCAGTCGTGAAGAACGGGTTCCCGGTGCCGGCGGCGAAGATCACCACCCGGCCCTTCTCCATGTGGCGAACGGCGCGACGCCGGATATAAGGCTCGCAAATCGACATGATCGGGATGGCCGATTGCACCCGCGTCGGAAGACCCGCCCGCTCGAGTGCGGCCTGCATGGCAAGCGCATTCATGATGGTCGCCAGCATTCCCATATAGTCGGCGGTGGAGCGGTCGATACCCGCCGCTGCACCGGACAGGCCGCGGAAGATATTGCCGCCACCGATGACCAGGCAGAGCTGAGCCCCTTCGTCCGCCGCCGCCTTTACGTCGGAAGCAATGCGTTCGACCGTCGACACGTCAATGCCATAGGACTGCGCCCCCATCAGGGCCTCGCCGGAGAGCTTCAGCAAAACCCGGCGATATTTGAGGGAGGTGGCCATGGGCGATCCGGGCAAGAGGCTGCGTTACAGTCCCGCTGTCGCTTTGACCTCGGCGGCGAAGTCCGTCGTGGGCTTGTCGATGCCTTCGCCCACGGCAAAGCGTACAAAGCCGGCCACGCGGATGGGTGCGCCCAAATCCTTGGCGGTTTTCTCCACCACCTTGGCGACGGGCGTTTCACCGTCGATCACGAAGACCTGCTGCAGCAGAACCGATTCCTCGTAGAATTTGCGCAGGCGCCCTTCGATCATCTTCTCGATGACGTTTTCCGGCTTGCCCGATTGGCGTGCCTGATCGGCAAAGATGGCGCGTTCGCGTGCGACCACATCGGGCGCAAGCTCCTCGACGCTGAGCGCAAGCGGATTGGCGGCCGCGACATGCATGGCGAGCTGTTTGCCCAACGCCATCAGCTTGCCCGCATCGCCCGGGGATTCCAGCGCGACGAGCACGCCGATCTTGCCGAGATCGGCCGCCACGGCATTGTGGACATAAGACGCCACCACGCCCGGATTGACGGAAAGCGCCGCCGACCGGCGCACCGACATGTTCTCGCCGATCTTGCCGACCATGGCGGACAGCACTTCGGAAATCGAAGCGCCATCTTCGGCCGCCGAACCCAGCAGACGTTCGAGATCGCCTTCCGCCTTCAAAGCATGCTCGGCCGCCTTGCGGACGAAATTCTGGAACTCACCGCCGCGCGCCACGAAATCGGTTTCAGAATTCACCTCGACAACAGCGCCGCGTCCGTCTTTGGCCGCGATGCCGATCAGGCCGTCCGCCGCAATGCGTCCGGCTTTCTTGGCCGCTTTGGCGAGACCCTTTTTGCGCAGCCAATCGACAGCGCTTTCGATATCGCCTTGGGTTTCCGCAAGCGCCGTCTTGCAGTCCATCATCCCTGCGCCCGTTTTGTCGCGCAGGTCCTTCACCATTCCGGCGGAAATATTCGTCATTGGATGTTCCTTTCGCCCCCCATATTGCCCTGGCGAGATGCGAAAATCAGCCCAGCGGACTGGCTTCGACCTCGGCGGCGGGAGAGGAGCGCGGGCTCAAATCTTCGATCACATGCTCGGCTTCCCCGATGTCCTCGCCGGCCGCCACCTGGCTCGCCGACAGACCATCGATCACGGCACGGGCCGCGAGATCGCAATAGAGCGCAATCGCACGCGAGGCGTCGTCATTGCCCGGCACCGGATAGGCAATGCCTTCAGGATCCGAATTGGAATCCAGAATTGCCGCAACCGGAATGTCGAGCTTGCGGGCTTCGGCGACGGCAATCGATTCCTTGTTGGTGTCGATCACGAACAGCATGCTGGGCAAGCCACCCATGTCCTTGATGCCGCCGAGCGAGCGTTCGAGCTTGTCGCGCTCGCGCATGATCTGCAGCAGCTCTTTCTTCGTAAGTCCCGAAGTATGGGCCGAGGTGAGCGTCTCTTCGACGTTCCGCAAGCGCTTGATCGAGTGCGAAATCGTTTGCCAATTGGTCAGCGTACCGCCGAGCCAGCGATGGTTGACGAAATATTGGGCGCAGCGCTTGGCTGCCGCCGCCACCGGGTCCGACGCCTGGCGCTTGGTGCCGACGAACAGCACGCGGCCGCCCCCGGCCACCACGTCGCGCATCTGGACAAGCGCCTGATGCAGCAGTGGTACGGTCTGGGTCAGATCGATGATGTGGATGTCGTTGCGCACCCCAAACAGGTAGGACCCCATTTTGGGGTTCCAGCGTTGCGTGCGATGACCGAAATGCGCGCCTGCCTCCAAAAGCTGGCGCAGATTGAAATCTGGCAGTGCCATAGGAACTCCTGTGTTTTCCGGTTCAGCCTGGCGCGGGGTGTGATCCGTAGGATTGTGTCCTACGAACACCGGAAGGGCTCCAACCATGACCGGCTGGA
>DATARE010000355.1:0-13416 GCA_036264295.1 Micropepsaceae bacterium
CCGGGAAAACAGCAGGCCAAGCTCCCATGCTGTAATGGGCGAAAGCAAAACGGGCCATTCATTCTTGTAAGAGTGGGTCAATGCCTCAGCAGCATCCGGCGAGAGCTGGTCTTCGACCGCCCAAATAGCAGCGCAGGTATCGAGCAGCAGTGGCGCATTCATTTGGGCCGTTCCGGACCGTGTTTGCGATCGAGCAAGTCCCTCCATTCCGGCATCGCCGGCTGCGTAAGATCGTAATTGGGCTCGACAACCAGCCAACCCTTCAAGGCTCCGATCATCGGATGGCGCTCGGACAACTTCGGCTCCGCTTCGTGCTGGAACCCACGTTGGGATTCACCCAATCCGCCGACTGGCGAACCGGGCGGCGAACCTGAGGCGGTCCCTTCAGAGCCCGAATTTGGAGCGCGAACGCGCTTAAACACAAGTTTTCTACCGGTCATATCTACCTGTTCGCTCCGAAAACCCGCATCCAACCAAACTTTGGTCATGACGTTATTGGAGGGACTATTACTCCACCATGCGCGATGGAGCTGCGCCTTTGGCGGCAGCTTTACGCCCGTTACGCGCTCAATCTCGGCAAACGTCATAGGAACTTCCGAAAATTGCTGTTCGCGAAGAAACTTTCCAAGAAGGAAATACTTACTCATTCAAATCTCATCATTTTTGCCACACCCTAATTAGTGGAAATGTTTCCTAGGGTCAAGTCCCTGACAGAAGACGAACCTCCGTCGTATTAGGAACCATGCGCCTTTGCCTGTTCGAGCCCGATATCCCGCAGAATGCCGCCTCCATCATCCGGCTGGGCGCCTGTCTTGGCGTGCCTGTCGATATTGTCGAACCTTGCGGATTCCTGTTCAGCGAATCCGCCTTCAAACGCGCCGGGCTCGATTACGTCGAGCGGGCCGACCTCCTGCGGCATCGCTCATGGGAGGCATTCCGCGCGGCGGCTCGCGGGCGGCTCGTTCTTTTGACGACCAAAGCGAGCCAGCCCTTCACGGATTTTGCCTTCGCCGATGACGACATTCTGTTGCTCGGGCGCGAGAGCGCGGGCGTGCCGGACTATGTCCATGCATCGGCGGATGCCCGTTTGCGTATTCCCCTGAAATCCGCGACACGTTCAATCAATGTCGCCCAGGCCGCGGCAATGGTTCTGGGCGAGGCCCTGCGTCAGACGAACGGATTTCCTGCCTGAGGATGCGAGCGACATGAACCTATCCGCGGCCAACCCCTTGTCCATCGACGCACGCAAAGCCGCGGCGGCGAATTGGTTCGCCTCGCTTCGCGATCAGCTCTGTGCCGCGTTCGAAGCCATTGAGAACGATTATACGGGCGCGCCGGGCACATCGCCGGAACGCTTCGTGCGCAAGGACTGGAAGCGCCCGACGGCAGACGGCACGGATGGCGGCGGCGGCACCATGGCCGTCATGCGGGGACGGGTCTTCGAAAAGGTCGGCGTCAATTTTTCAACCGTGCACGGACGATTCGAGCCGCAATTCGCCAAGGAAATTCCGGGCGCGGATCAGGACCCAAGCTATTGGGCCAGCGGCATCTCGCTGGTCGCCCACATGCGCTCCCCGCGGGTGCCGACGGCACATTTCAATACCCGTCACATTGTGACGGCGAAATCCTGGTTTGGCGGCGGCGGCGATTTGACACCGATGATCGCCGAGCAGCGCACAGCCGAACATCCCAACACCCGGAGCTTTCACGCCGCCTTCAAACAAGCGTGCGATGCCCATGGTGCCGATTACTACGAGCGTTTCTCGAAATGGTGCGACGAATATTTTTACATCAAGCACCGGCACGAGACCCGCGGCGTCGGAGGCATTTTCTATGACTATCTGGAAACGGATTGGCAGAAGGATTTCGCCTTCACCCAGGATGTTGGGCGCGCATTCCTTGCCGCCTATCCTGCGGTCGTGCGCGCCACCATGAACGAACCCTGGACGCAAGCCGAAAAGGACGAACAACTTATCCGGAGGGGCCGCTATGCCGAGTTCAATCTGGTTTATGATCGCGGCACCAGATTCGGTTTGATGACCGGCGGCAACACAGAAGCGATCCTGATGTCGTTGCCGCCGGAAGTGCGCTGGCCATAAAGAACCGGCGCGAATAGACGGGGAAACGGCGTGGATTTGTTTTCTTCGGCGGCGCTGCTGGCACTCGCTCAGGTATTGATGATCAATATCGTGCTGTCGGGGGACAACGCCGTTGTCATCGGCATGGTGGCGGCGCGCGTGGAAAAGAAAAACCGCCGCAATGTCATCCTTTGGGGCATGGTCGCTGCCGTCGTGCTCCGCGTATTGCTGGCGCTGGTGGCCGTCGATTTGCTGAAGGTTTTGGGCTTGTCGCTCGCGGGCGGGATCATCCTTTTGTGGGTGGCCTGGCGGCTCTATCGCGACATCCGCGAGCAGGCCCAGGAAAAGGCCGGGCTGGACGCGATGGGGGAACAGTGCGAACCCAGCGGGAACCTGGCGCCTACGACCATCGCCGTCCCCCTCGGCCGGGCTATCGGACAGATCGCGGTCGCCGATATTTCCATGTCGGTCGACAATGTGCTGGCGATTGCGGGTGCCGCCAACCAGAACGTCGCGGTGCTGGTGATCGGGCTTGTGGTCTCCATTGCGCTGATGGGGGTGGCAGCGACCTATATCGCGCGGCTGCTGCAACATTATCCTGCGTTGTCGTATATCGGCGTGGCGCTGATCGTCTATGTCGGCGGCGAGATGATCTGGGAAGGCAGCGGCGATCTGCCGGAGATCTTGCACCTGTTTCATTAGCGACGCAGGCGCCACCTTGTGGACTTCGTTCCGAGGTTGCGTGAAGCTTGACCGCGCTGGGCGAGGATTTGTTCCGGCACAGGAGAATTGGCAATGACGGCATCGGCCCGGCCCGGAATGGGGGCCGTCCCCTATTCCGCCGGCGTGACGTTTCGCGTCTGGGCGCCATTTGCATCCGCTGTTGCCGTAACGGGCCATTTCAACGATTGGAGCACGGACGGCGCACCGCTGTCCTTGGAGCAAAACGGCTATTGGTCGCGCGACGTCGAGGGCGCGGCCATTGGCGATCAGTACAAATTCATCATCGCCCCGGCATCCGGCGAGCCGCTGTGGAAGAACGATCCTTACGCGCGCTCCATGACCAATTCTGTCGGCAACAGCATCGTCGCCGAAACCGAATTTGCCTGGACGTGCCAGGATTACGCCTCGCCTTCCTGGAACGAACTCGTGATTTATGAGCTGCATGTCGGCAGCTTTGCCTTCGACCCGGGAAGCGAAAATGGCCGCGGCGATTTCGACACCGTGATCGGCAAATTGGACTATCTGGGGGACCTGGGCATCAACGCCATTCAGTTGATGCCGTCGGACGAATTCGCCGGCGATGTCTCATGGGGATACAATCCGGCGCAGATTTTCGCGATCGAGGCGAGCTATGGCGGACCCAACGGACTGCGCCGCCTGATCGATGCGGCCCATTCGCGCGGCATCGCCGTGATCTACGACGTCGTCTACAACCATTTCGGGCCGAGCGATCTGGATTTGTGGCAGTTCGACGGCTGGAGCCAGGACAATCGCGGCGGCATCTATTTCTACAATGATTGGCGGCGGCAAACGCCCTGGGGCGACACGCGTCCCGATTACGGCCGCGGCGAGGTGCGCCAATATATTCGCGACAATGCGCTTTATTGGCTGCAAGAGCATCAATGCGACGGGCTGCGCTGGGATGCCACCGGCTGGATTCGCAATGTCTGGGGCAGCGGCAGCGATACGGCTGCGGATTTGCCGGACGGTTGGAATCTCTTGCGCTGGATCAATTCGGAAATCCGCGCGCGGCAGCCCTGGAAGATTTCCATCGCCGAAGACATGCAGGACAATGGTTGGATCACGGCACATCTGGATGATGGAGGTGCGGGTTTCGGTGCCCAATGGGGCGCGGGCTTCATGCACGCGGTGCGCGACGCCATCGTAACCGGCGACGATGCCGCGCGTGACATGAACGCGCTGAGCGATGTGCTGCAGCAGCGATTCAACGGCAACACCTTCGAACGGGTGCTCTACACCGAGTCGCATGACGAGGTGGCCGCATCCGCCGGACAGGCGCGCGTGCCGGAGCTGATCTGGCCCGGCAATGCCGGCAGCTTCTATTCGCAGAAGCGCTCCACATTGGGGGCGGCATTGGTCCTGACCGCGCCCGGCATTCCGATGCTTTTCATGGGCCAGGAATTTCTCGAATCCGGCGCATGGACCGATGCCCAAGCGCTGGACTGGTCAAAGCTCGAAACATTCGCCGGGATTTACGCGCTGTATCGCGACCTCATCCGGCTGCGCCGCAACTGGTTCGATACCACGCGCGGGCTGAAAGGCCAGAACGTCCGTGTCCATCACGTCAACCAAACCGACAAAGTGCTGGCGTTTCATCGCTGGGATCAAGGCGGCGCGCGCGACGATGTGATCGTGCTGGTGAATTTCGCCAACCGCATTTATAGCGGTTACCGCATTGGCTTGCCGCGCGCAGGCCAATGGCGCGTCCGCTTCAACGGAGATTGGGAAGGCTATAGCCCCGATTTCACGAATGCCGCGAGCTTCGATGTTTGGACCTCGGATGATGGCGCAGACGGCATGGCGTTCAGTGCCGAAATCGGGATCGGACCCTATGCGGCCGTGATCCTGTCGCAGGACGCGTAATAGCCATTGCAGGAAATTGGATACATCTCGTCATCGCCGGGTTTATCCCGGCGATCCATGAACTCAATTCCCATCGTGCCATGGATGGCCGGCACGGTCCGGCCATGACGAGTCAACTATGACGGGCGCGCAAAGCCGTACAGCGTGATCGGATTTTCGACCAAGATGCGGTGTTGCAGGGCCTCCGACGGCGCCCATTCGGATAAGAGATCGAATAATAGCGCATCGTTCGGCTTGGTCGGTCCAGGCGAAGTCGGGTGCGGCCAGTCGCTGCCCCAGACCAACCGTTCCGGGGCGGCCTTCACGAAGTCCTGCGCAATCATTGTCGCTTCCGGATAAGGCGGCCCGACTTTGCTGTTGAGATAGGCGCCGGAGAGCTTCACCCAGGCCTTTCCGGAATCGATCAGCCCACGAATGATTGCATGAGACGGATGCGAGGCGCCCGCCGGCAACGGCGGATTTCCCAGATGATCGAACACCAGGGGCGTGGGCACGCGCTTCAGCACATCGGCCAGCGCCACGATCTGTTCGCCCTGGACATTCATCTGCAGATGCCATCCGAAGGGCGCAACCTTCTTCGCCAACGGCTCGATCATGTCGGGCGTCACCACCGCGCTCGCCGGATCGCCGAGGCTGAATCGCGTGCCGCGAATGCCGGCCGCATTCAGCCGTCTCAGCTCCGCATCGCTGACATCGGGATGCAACACCGCCACGCCCCGCGCATTGGATCCCAGCTGCGCGATGGCATCGACCGTGGCGTCGTTTTGGGTGGCATAATTGCGCGGCGTCACAATCACCACGCGCGTGGTGCCGATCCGCTTCTGCAACAGCCGGTATTGATCCACGGCGGCATTGGTGGGCGCCACGCGCGGGCTCGGCGGCATGGGAAACCGCGCCGGATTGTAGATGTGCATATGGCAATCGGCGGCATTGGCGGGCGCTTTCAGCTTCGGCGATTCCGTGCCGCTGGAATTCGACACCGCGATTTGCGCCTGCGCCTCACCCATGGAGACAGCCCCTGTTGCCGCCAGCGATGCGAAAGCCGCGCCCTTGATGAACTCCCGCCGGCCGAACTCGCCCATCCCCCGCTCCTCCGTTGCAGTTTTTCGGCAATCCTATCACAGCGGCTCCGTCCGGCCATTGGCCTCATCCTGAGGAGCCTTGCTCCTACGATCCTTCGAAAAGCGCGGCTTTGCCGCGCTCCTCAGGAACAAGCAAGGCGTCTCGAAGGACCGAGGCCAATAGACCAACTCGCCTGGTCTAGGAAACGGGTTTCTGCAACGCCACCGCGAGGCCCGGCACCGGTTCGCCCTTTTGCCGGCGCAGCACGCAAGCCATCGATGCGACGAAATTCAAAGCCGCATCCGCCGCGGCCGTCCTCAGATAATTCTCGCTATGACAAAACCGCTTGGCATCGGTCTGTTTCCAGCCATTCCCAGGCGAGGCTTCGACGGCGAAAATGTAAAAGCCGCCGGGAACCAGCCGCTTGAAGACGCCCGCTAGCGTCGGCCCCAGATCGCCGAAATAGATCATGGTATCGGCCGCAAGAATGAGATCGTAGCTGCGCTCGAACGCGGCGAGGAACGTCTCGATATCCCCGAGGATGAGATCGTTATAGATGGCCCGCCTTTGGGCCTCCGCAATCATCAGCGGCGACAGATCGACACCATCCAGCCGCCCACCCGCGGCCATATCCTTGAACGCATCGCCGACCAGCCCCGTCCCCGAACCCAAATCGAGGATGCGCCGGCCAGTGGCGCCTTTCGGAATCACCCGCTCGGCGAGAGCGCGCAAATGCAGATGGGCGCGATAACCGAGCGTCTCGATCATTGTCTCGTCGTAATTCGACGAGAATTCGTCGAACAGATTGCGCAAATAGCCTGGCGGACAGCGCGTGACGCGCTTCAATTCGAGCAAAGCCAGATCGCGGTTTTCGACAGCCGCCGGAAGACCCGGTTCGATGGCCAGCGCCTTGTCATAGCTTTGAATGGCTTGGTCATAGCGATCGAGGGCGGCAAGCACATTGCCGCGATTGTTCCAGCCGGCGGCAAGATCGGGCGCAAGTTCCACCAGGGCATCGCAGGCCCCGAGCGCTTCATCGAAACGTTTCAATTCGTGCAACATCGTGGAGCGGTTGCTGAGCGCTTCGACAAGATGTGGTTGGATTGCCAACGCGCGGTCGAAACTCGCAAGCGCATCGTCAACGCGCCCGATGGAGATGAGCACCGCACCGCGATTGTTCCAGCCGTCGGCATGGTCGGGCCGCAGCGCGAGAAACCGGTCCAATGCCGTTACCGCCTCTGCTGGACGGTTCAACCGCACAAGCGCGGCGGCACGCTTCCACAGGGCGTCGGTGAAATCCGGCTTGAGCGCCAATCCGGAATCGAAGGCCTGCAGCGCCTCTTCCAAACGGCCGCCGTGCAAATGCGCTATCCCGGCGGCGTAGAAGGCTTCGGCATCGCGCGGCTGCGCCTGCAAGCTTTGCTGGAGCCGAACGCCAGCCTGCAAATGCCCCGATTTATAGCGGCCCGCAGACCCGTTCAACGGCACGGACAAGAACTCGACTTACGCATGGAATTACGAGGGAATAGTTTCCGAACACATCAGTAACCCCATGCCGTAGCTGAACAATTCGCACAATTGTAGGGAAATATACTACGCGCGCCGCTTTGACACAGGGTGATGCAAAAAGCTTCGTCCCAAAGCGGACCCTCGGCGGCTCGATACGAGCCCTCAGTCTCAGGATTGGATGGCGAGCAGAATCGCAGTGGCATCGTCGCTGCGCTTGAAGCGAGGAAATTTCAGGCCGTCCGGATCGGCCGCTTCGATCATGCGCAACTCCTTACCGAGCGCGGACAGACCATGGGCTTCCGCGGCAGCCAACAAAGTTTCGGGCGTGTAGCGGTCGTAATCGCTCGCAAGCGCGAGAAACCCATCGCTCGCCAGCAACACATGCGTTCCGGCGGCGATTTTCACGCGCGCTTGCTTGGCGTGTTCGGCACAGCCGGCATCCGGCGCGAACAGCCATTCGTCGCCGGTATTGACGCGATTGCGCGAGGCGCGCAAAGCCGGAAGGAATTGGTCCCGCACGCCCGCTGCCGCCGGACCGGGGCCGCCCGGTGACGAGAGCCGCTGCACCCGCTCCCGCTCGCCCTCGCGCTTGTCCATGGTGTCGCCCAGCAGCACGAGCGTGCCGTCTGTGGCGCGCAACAATGCGGCGCAATCGCCAAACCAGAGCACGTGCAGCCATTCGCCTTCGAGCGCCGCCATGACCGCCGAGGCATAGGCGATTTCATAATTCTCGACCGGCGCGCGTTTGCGCAGCGCCTTATAGCTTTTCTCCGTCTCGGCTGCGGCGGCGCGCAGCCAATCGCGGATGTCGCCTTCGCCGGCTTCGGCATGCGCGCGAAAGCGCCGCGCACCGAATTGGGCAATCCATTGGGCATCGGATTTTCCCGGCATCAGACGGTCGCCGAGCCCGGTCGCGCCATCGAAGACACAGGCCGCAACGGGCGCAACCGCGAAGCTGTCTTCGTTCGGCTTCGCGGGATCGCCGGGCAGCGTCAGATTCTCGATGGCTTTGAGTTGCATCGCTACGCCCGCGGCCTCATTGCAGCCCGCTTCAGCTCATCCAGCAAAGCCGCGCGATCCGGCGCGAAACCCCGTTCCACCCACCAGCGTTCGATCGCCTTCAGTCTCACACCGATTTCCGGACCCTCCTCGAAACCCAGCGCCATCACATCATTGCCATCGAGCGGGAAAACCGGCCGCGTCCAATTGTCCGCCAGCGAAACAAGCGAGCGCCAAGCCGCGTCTTGCGCTTCGGCCTCTGTTGCGGCCCATCGCAAAAGGACTTGATCGCGAAAACATCCCGCATGCAAATCATACAAGAGCTTCCTCGCTTGCACCGGATCAAGTGCGGTGCCGATGCGCGCGTCCTTTTCGGCTGCATCGAGCAAGCGCCCGCGCAACGCATTGGAAAAGCGCAGCCGCCCCGCAACCTCATCGGCCGGCGCTATCCCGTCGGGCAACAGCGCAGCCAAGCGCAGCACCGCATCGGGCGCCATATCGTTGCCGATTTGGATGGCGACCAATCGCTTCAGCCGCGCAAGCTGAAGATTCGCCGGCAATATCTCGCCAAGAATGCTCGCGTTCTGCATCACGCCGAGCGGCAGGCTCGGGTCTTTGGCCTCCAGCAGGCGCAGCAATTCCTTTTGCACGCGCTCGCCCGACAGGCGTTTCAGCCCCGCCTTCTCCGCCACCGCTGCCGCCAACGCCTCCGCATCAAGTTCGCCCTTTCCGTACCAGGCATGAAAACGGAACAGGCGGAGAATGCGCAAATAATCTTCGCGGATGCGCGTCGCCGCATCACCCACGAAGCGAACGCGCCGCTCATGCAAATCCGCAAGGCCCGCGAAATAATCATAAACCGCGCCATCTTCATCGGCGTAAAGTGCGTTGATGGTAAAGTCGCGCCGTGCCGCATCCTCGCGCCAATCGGTGCTGAACGCGATCACCGCGTGGCGGCCATCGGTTTCGACATCCCGCCTGAGCGTCGTCACCTCGAACGGCTTGCCGTTCGCAATTGCTGTCACCGTGCCATGATCGATCCCGGTGGGCACCGCGCCCAGTCCGGCATTCTGCAAGCGCTGCATGACCTCCTGCGGCACCAGCGGCGTTGCAATGTCCACATCGCCGACGGTTTCGCCGAGCAGCGCATTGCGCACCGCGCCGCCCACGAAGCGGGCGTCGCCGCCATCCGCCTTCAGCGCCCGCATCACCGCGCGCGTGCCAGGCTCTGTCATCCAGGGATGGGTACCGGGGTCGAGCCGGACATTCACTTCGGCGTATCCGTTTCAAAATGACCAGGAACCACGCGGCCATCCACCACGTGGGCGGGCACATAGCGGCCTCTCTCGCCGGCACCTTCGGTAATGCCCCACACCAGAAAGCTGGCGGCCACGAGCACCAGACCCGAGGCGAAGAGGATGGTCCATGGATGCCGCTGCGCCGGTGCGGTTTCCTCGCGCGCCGAAAGCCGCCAATAGGCGCCGTAAAGCGCAAACGGCAGCAGGAAGAGCAAGATCTCGAACAGAATGCGCCGGATCATCGCAAACCCAGCCTCTCGGAAAGATTGACGATCATGGCCGCGGTGGCGCCCCAAATGGTGTGGCCCGCATAATCGATCGCATAGAATTCGCGCATCACACCGCCGCGCTCCACCGATTTGATCGCATGGTTCTTCGGGTCAAGAATATAGGAGAGCGGCGCCTCGAATACTTCGGCCACTTCGCGCGGATTGACGACCAAGGTGAAATCGTCGCGCAAAAATCCCACCACCGGCAATATGGCAAACCCGGTGTTCAGCGTCTCATAGGAATCCAGAAAGCCGGCCACTTCCACATCCTGGTGAGGAAGCCCGATCTCTTCCTCCATTTCGCGCAAAGCCGTGCGGATCAACGTATCGTCATCGGGATGGTAGCGCCCGCCGGGAAAGCAGATTTGGCCCGCATGAGAGGGCAGATCGTCAGTCCGGCGCGTGAACAAGGCGTAAGGTTCGGCGCGCTCCACGATAGGAAGCAGCACCGCCGCCGGCCGCAGTCCGCTCTCCGACGCGCTCAATTCCGGCGGCGTTCGGCGCAAACTCGCGCGGATGCGCTCGCGCGACAATGACCCCGGCCCGGCCTCGCCTCCACCCTCCTTGATCCGGCCCGTCTTCATCCACCAACTCCCTTAGGCCTCACGGCATTTTGTGACAGCCCTTAACGGGGCCATTCTATGATGCCTGACACTCTCCGCTAGGCTGTTGCATGCGCGCCGCAAGGGTGCAACATGGGCAAGGGCAGGTGGTCCACCCTGGGCTTTCGGGCCCCGGATACAGACGCGCAAAGGGTGGCTATAATCGTGCCAGGAATATCGAGAAACCGGAACAGATAAACCAGCGGAACCAGTGGACATGAGCTCAATCATTGGCGGCGCCGATGCGACGCAATTCAAAGGTTTTGCCCCAGGCGCGGAGAGCGCCGATGCCGAAGCGCTCGCCGATGAGTTGGGCGCCCGTTTCTCTGCCGCCCGGGAAGCGATTTCGAGCTTCATTTTCGGCCAAAAAACGGTGGTGGATCAGGTTCTGATCACGCTTCTCGCGGGCGGCAATGGTCTTCTCATCGGGGTGCCGGGTCTCGCCAAGACGCGCCTTGTGGATACGCTCGGAACCGTGCTGGGTCTGGACACCAAGCGCATTCAATTCACCCCGGACCTGATGCCCGGCGACATCGTGGGCTCGGAAGTGCTCGAAGAAGACGAGCATGGCCGCCGCACCTTCCGCTTCATCAAGGGGCCGGTGTTCTGTCAGCTGCTGATGGCGGACGAAATCAACCGTGCCTCGCCCCGCACGCAGTCCGCGCTTTTGCAGGCCATGCAGGAACGGCATGTAACAATCGCGGGTCAACGGTATGACCTTCCCAGGCCCTTCCACGTGCTCGCGACACAAAACCCGCTCGAGCAGGAAGGCACCTATCCGCTTCCGGAAGCGCAGCTTGACCGTTTTCTGCTTCAGATCGATGTCGGCTATCCCGACCGCGAAGCAGAACAAAAAATGCTGATGGCGACGACGGTTGGCGAAGAGCGTCCGCCGCATCGGGTGATCGATCCCGAAACCCTGATGAAGGCACAGGCCCTGGTGCGGCGTCTCCCGGTTGGGGAAAAGGTCGTTCAGGCTATCCTTGGATTGGTGCGGTCGGGCCGGCCGGACGACAGCGCCAGCGAGACTGTAAGGAATTTCGTGGCTTGGGGACCTTCTCCGCGCGCCAGCCAGGCTTTCATGCTGGCAATCCGTGCGCGGGCTTTGCTCGAAGGGCGCTTTGCGCCTTCGCTCGACGATGTCATCGCTCTCGCCGGACCGATTTTGCGCCATCGCATGGCGCTCAATTTCTCGGCCCGCGCGGAAGGTGCGACCATCACACAGGTGATCGAGGGTCTCTGCCAAGCCTATCTTTGAGTTCTTCCCTCCCGTCAAAAGGGAGGGGCGGATCGCGGAGCGATCCGAGGAGGGATCAATGTCCCTGCATGACGGTACTCTGACCCCCACCCGATCCGCCGGCGCGGATCGGCCTTCCCCTTCTTGGGGAAGGTGAAGGGACGGCGAAGCCTATGGCAAGCACGGCATATCAGCCTTTCGATTCCCGCCAGCCGGAGCGGTGGGATCGTCCGCGCGAAGAAGCGGAGAATCTCGCGGCTGCCCTTCCTCCTTTGCTGGTGGACGCAGAACGTCTGACTTCCGGCATTTGGCTTGGTGTTCACGGCCGCCGCAAAGCCGGTATCGGCGAAACGTTTTGGCAATTCCGCCGCTATCGGCATGAAGATCCATCGACCGCAATCGATTGGCGCCAATCGGCCAAGACACAGCACGTCTATGTTCGCGAACGCGAATGGGAAGCGGCCGAAACCGTATGGTTCTGGCGCGATGCCTCGGCGAGCATGCGCTACGCCTCGCTCAAGGCGGTGCCGGAGAAATGGGAGCGCGCCACCGTGCTGTCGCTGGCGCTCGCGTCACTTCTGGTGCGCGGCGGCGAACGCATCGGAATGCTGGGAACAGGCGCACCGCCCTCAACGGGGCGCATCGCCCTTCGCCGGATGGCCCATCGCCTCTCTCAGCCTGACGAGGAAGAATCCGATCTGCCGCCGGAGCGCCACATCAAACGGCAATGCGAAGTCGTGTGGATTTCCGATTTCCTTCAGCCGCTGGATTCCATCGAATCCGCAATGAAGAACCTCGCCTATAGCGGCGCGCATGGGTACCTGGTGCAGATCATCGATCCCGCCGAAGAAGATTTCCCCTTCACCGGCCGCGCCCGCTTTGAAGCACGGACGCTGCGCGACACGCAAATCTTGGGGCGCGCGGAAACCGTCAAGGCCAGCTATCGCCGGCGCTTCGAAGCCCATTCCGAAGCCGTAAGCCAATTGGCCCGCAGGCTCGGCTGGAGCTATTTGCGCCACCGCACCGATCATTCGCCTGCGACCGCTTTGATCGCGCTGTATGGCGCCCTCGGCGGCACGCGCGCGCAACGGGGATTCTGAGCCATGTTCGCTGGTCTCTTCGCGGGTTTGACGTTCGGAGTGCCTTACGTGTTGTGGGCGCTTGCCAGCTTGCCCGTCATTTATTGGCTGTTGCGGGTGACCCCGCCCGCGCCCAAGCGGATCATGTTTCCGCCCCTGCGCTTGCTGTTCGGTCTGAAATCTTCCGAAGAAACGCCCGCGCGCACCCCGCTTTGGCTGCTGCTGATGCGGCTTTTCGCGGCGGCTGTCGCGATCTTCGCGCTGGCCGAGCCGCTTTACGATCCGACTCCGGTGGCGCGCGGCAATGGGCCTTTGGTATTGGTCGTCGACAATGGCTGGCCGTCGGCGGGCCAATGGCAGACGCGCCAGGCCGCCATGAACCGCGCGCTGACCGGGGCCACGCGCGACCGCCGCCCGGTGATGATCGTGGCCACTGCCGAGAATGCGCCGGTGATCACCCAATTCCTGGACCCTGGAAAGGCGTTGAAGACCGTCGAAGACATGGTGCCGCGTCCGTGGCTGCCCGACCGCGCCAAGACGCTGGCCCAATTGCAGCAGATCAAATTCAACGGCACGCCGCAGATCATGTGGCTGTCCGATGGGCTCGACCATGGCAATGCCAAAGCCTTCTCGGACGGCCTTGGCAAACTGGGCACGGTGGATGTGTTCCAGGACG
>DATARE010000367.1:0-4055 GCA_036264295.1 Micropepsaceae bacterium
CGCATTGGGCGTTGCACCCTTCCTACGATATTGCAGGGCCGGGTTGAACAATTCGAGTTTCTTGCTGAAATATTTCCACAGCCGCGTTTTCAGTTTGCGCCCCTGTTTCGCGGCGGCGATCTTTTCCTCGATCTCATCCACGGTCATGGAATTGTAGAACGCCGGGAACGCCCAGCCTTCGCGCAGCAGCCAATCGTTGAGATTGATGCGTTTGCTGCCACGCTGGACATAGATGTCGCCGATGAAGCGCCCATAGGTGTCGAAAACGTCATCCGGGTTATCCACTTGGGTTTCGGCGGTGCAGCGCAGGGGACTTTTTCCCAGCGATGCCATCTCTTTGGCCAATGCCAAGGTCGCCGTTTCGCCGAGATATTGGCGATATTCCTTATAGACCGCCTTATAGGCCGCGCGCTGCGCGTCAGTCGCACCCTTTGCGCTCAATGTCGCGGGATAATAATGCAGCTCGGGCGCGTCGATGCCCTGCAGGCGGATGGTGATCTGGCCCTTAGTATTGAGCACCGGGGATATGCCGCTGCCTCTGACCTTGGCGCCTTCGAAGGCGTGGGTCTGCACGAACGGCCCCTTCGGTTTGGCCTGAAACGCGAAACCGCCTGCAGCGACATCGACCAGGATTTTGGTGGTATCGGCATCACAATCTCCGGCAGGCCACAGCGTGCCGAAATCGATGCTTCCCGTGACGCGCAGAATGCCCATGGCTGCCCCCGGCTGGGTGATTCCTTATTGAGCGGCGAACTTAGCAGCGGAACGCGTCACAGCGATACCTTGGTGCGGCAACAAGAAAAAGGGCGGGATCGTTGCCGGTCCCGCCCTTTGTCACCAAGCTGTCAAATCGAAGCGCTTAATCCAGCGGCTCCATCTTCACGATGGCATTGCCGTGATTGCTGCCGACCCAAAGCGCACCGTGATCCTCGTCATAATTGACGCGGCGGATATTGGTGCTTGCCGGCAACAGATAGACGATCTGCTGTCCGGTCTTGGGATCGAGCCGCACGATGCGATCGCTCATCACCGAGCCGGTGTAGACATCGCCCTTCTTGGTGGCGAGCGCGTCATAGGGCATCTGCCACTTCACCTGCATCTGCCATTCGGTGATGGTCTGCGTCTTCGGATCGAAACGGCCGACCGCATTGGAACCATATTCCGCGTACCACAGCGTGCCGTTCTCGTCGAAATGGCCGCGGCGCGGACGGGCGTGCGGCAAATCCGGATCCCAGGTCTGCAGCGTCTTGGTCTTGGCGTCGATCTTACCGATTTTGGTCCCGCCGAATTCGAGCAGATAAAGGTTGTTCTGCTCATCGGTGGGAATGTCATAGCCGTTGATGGTGCGGCCCTTGGGGTCTTTCAGGACGCCGAGATTTTCCCACTCGCCGGTCTTCACATTCACGCGCAGGATCGAATGGTCTTCCTGATTGTTCGTCCAGACATAGCCGTCGACATGCCAATGTTCCGGCGACACCATGGATTCCTGCGTGTTCGGTCCCTGCCATTGGTCAGGAACTTTGTAGGTCTTGACGTCGCCGGTCTTGGCGTCGATCCGCGCAATGCCGCCCTGATACATCATGGACGCCCAGAGATTGCCGTCCTGATCGGGCTTCAGCTCGAGGACGCCCTTGGGCTCATCGGGCTTCAGCACTGGAATCGGATGGTCGACGATCTTGCCCGTCTTCGGGTCCATTTCGCCGACGAACTGGCTGCCGAAATCGGTGTACCAGATCTTGCCGTTCAAATAGATCACGTCATGGGGCATCGCCTCGGGGCGCGCGAGATCATAGCTCGTGTAGATCACATGGGTGGCGCGGCCCTTCGGACGGGGAAAGGTCTGCAGCGGGTATTTGTAGGTTTCGCTCGTCGAAAGATTGACGCTGGCGAGATATTCGGCGGCCGCCTTCACCTTCGCGGAATCGACGATGCCGCGGTTTCCACGCGGGCCGGGCAGCAGCTTCTGCGGCCGCTGCGGCGGGCTGCCCGGCGCATAGGTGCCCATGCGCGGAATGATCTGCATGAAATCTTCCGCGCTGAAGCCGCTGGACAAGGGCCGGATCAGCGTGTGGCAGGTCGTGCAATCCTGAAGGAAGGCCTTCTGCTCGTCGGTGCCGGGCATGGAGGCCAGCCATTCGGCGCTGGTCAGCTGGGCGGCGATGTTGTCGGTCTTATTGAGCTTCAGATCGAGGTTCGCGGTCTTGCCGGAGGCGACGTCAGCGGCGAAGCGGGTGCTCGGAATATAGCCGGTCGCGCGGATCTTGATGTTGTAATGGCCGGGTTCGAGACGGTCGGCCGGGAAGGCATAATGGCCCTTGTCATCCGACACGACGCTGATGGCGATATGGGCACCGTCTTTCTTGGCGGTGACGATCACGCCTTCCATGTTGCCTTCCTGCGCGGAGCTGACCGTGCCGGTGATTGCCGCGCCGGTTTGGGCGGATGCCCCGGCCACATTCAAAAGCGCGGCCGCCGCAACGGCGGACAGAAGCGTCGTCATCATTCTCCCGGACATGGATCCCTCTTTGGCTGGAGACTCGAAATAGCAATATGGGTTCAACCCGGCACAATACACAAACGGCTTCCCGGACGAAAGCCGCAGGGGATGCGAAAATGCCGGTAAGCCGGAAATTCCGGACCACGGAAACGCGCCGGAAGAAGCGCGAATAGCCTTAATTTTTCCGATTCTTGTCGGCATCCAGCCGGTGGGACTCGAGCGTCTGGGTGTCCTTTTCGGATCGCGCTTTCGTGAGATCGCGCACCGCCTTGGCGGTCCCGTATTTGGCCCGGTTGGCCGCCGCCACATCCTCGCCTTCGGCACGGGCTTTGGCTTTGCGCGCGCGCCGCAGATTCACGATCTCGGTCACAGTTAAATTCCCGGCTCGCTCGGCGGTGATGATATGGCCTACGCTCACCTTCTGATAGCATGGTTTGGCGACTTGCGGGATATGACGTGCGGAAGCGAGATTTCATCCTTGCGGGAACCATTGCCATCGCCGGGCTTACCACCGCCTTCAGCGCGCAAGCCCAGACATTTCGGGCGATGAACCGCGAGGTGGAAGGGTTTTTGACTGGATTGTGGGTCCGCACCACCGCACCCTCGGACCGGCCGCCCAACACCGACGAAGTGACCGCCGGGCTCAGCCGTTGCGACGAATCGATGATCGACCCCAAAGCGGACGAGCAGGGCATGCGTTCGGTTTTTCCGAATGAGGGCGCGACCCATGGCGACATCTCCATGTTTCGCAGCGCCGATGCGTTCGTTCTGGCGGAGCGCACGCAGACCGCGGCCGGACTCACATCTTCCACGTTGCGAAAAATGACGGTCGGCGCGACGCAGCAGCAGAACCGTATCGTGGTGCGATTTGTCTCAAGCGGCCAATGGGCTGATGGCAGCTGGCAGGACCGCGCGAGCGCGCCCGCCCTTTGGGGCGATGCCCTGTTGGGGGATCTGGATGTCGGCGGGAACACCGAGCACGTTCTTGTCCTCGGCAAGGACAATATGCAGGTCACTTACGTGAAGTGCGGGTCTTAATCAGGCGCGCGGATGCCGGGCGACGCACAGGCGAGCGCATGCAGGCGCAGCGCGCTGGCGAGATTGCGGCTGCCCCGTCCCGCATCCACGCGTCCGACCAGCGCAGCCAAGGCGAGGCCTTGCTCGCGCGCATTTGTTTCCAGCACCGTCCAGAATTCGGGTTCGAGCGCCACGCTGGTGCGATGACCGGAGAGCGCGAAGGATCGCTTCTTGAGACTCGTTTTGGAATTCTCTGGCTGCACCACGTAGCCTTACCCTAAGCTTGTCGAAAGGGAGGATAGCGCAGCGATGCGGATCTTTGTCTACATGCTGAGATGCAGCGACAAGTCCTATTATATTGGTTTAACCCGCGACGGATTGGATAAACGCCTCGGCGAACATCGAGAAGGGCGTTTTTCGGGCTACACCCACAGTCGCCGTCCCCTCGAGCTTGTGTGGTCTGAGGAATTTCAATGGCTCAAAGACGCAATCGCTTGCGAACGCCGTCTGAAGGGATGGCGTCGCGAGAAAAAGGAAGCTC
>DATARE010000374.1:0-17257 GCA_036264295.1 Micropepsaceae bacterium
CGAACCATGTGCTCAGTTTGAACAATCGCGGCAACGCGCTGTTTGCATTGCGCCGGTATGAGGAAGCGGTGGAAACTTATGATCGTGCGCTGGCGATCTATCCCGATTTCGCCGACGCGCGGCAGAACCGCTTACTGGCGCTGGGCGAGCAGCACCGGGGCGGCCCGCGCTTTCCCGAAATCCTGGTCGAGCAGGGCGAGGAGTTGATGCGCCGCGAACAATTCGTCGAAGCGCTGACGCGATTTGACGAAGCGATGGCGTTGAGGCCCGATTTCCCCGAAGCCCGCGCGCTGCACACCATCGCCTATCGCGAGGCGTATCGCCGGCTGTTCAACGACTGCGCCCCCGAGTTCGAGGAATCGCTTCTCACGAGCTTGAATTATCGTGGCCATTTGATGCTGCGCGAATTGGCGGAGCGGGTATGGCCGGGCCCCCAATCCGGCTTGCGCGTGCTTGATCTGGGATGCGGTACGGGCCTTGTCGGCGAGCAATTCAAAGCCTGGACCATTGGCGGGCGCCTGGACGGCATCGACTTCGCCACCGGCATGCTCGACCAGGCCCGCAATCGCGGCATCTACAACAATCTTTATCGCGGCGATGTCGAACAGATGCTCGGCAGCGCCGGAGAGTTTTACGATCTGATCGTGGCAGCCGACACGCTGATCTATTTCGGCGATCTTGCCGCGCTGATCTCAGGTGCCTCCCAGCATTTATACGCCAATGGGTTTTTCATCTTCACCGTGGAAAGCAAGGACGGGACCGGCTGGGAAGCGACGCCCAAGCGGCGCTTCCGGCACAGCGAAGCCTATATCCGCGAATGCGCTGCCGCGGCCGGTCTTACCTTCGTCGACCGGCTGGACGCCCCGCTTCGCTTCGAAACAGGCGCGCCGGTTCCGGGCTTTGCCGTGGCGTTGCGGAAATAGGCATTCATGGCCGTGGCAACGGACGAAACTCAGCTGCAACGCGCACGAGGCCTGCACCAGGCGGGCCGGCTGGCGGAAGCCGCCGACCTGTATCAACAGATGCTGCTCGCCGATCCGGCGCAGTTCGAACCGTTTTATTCGCTGGGCATGATTGCAGTCGAAACCGGGCAGTGGGAATTGGCCGATCAAGTGCTCGGCAATGCGATGAAGCTCAATCGGAATTTCGCCGAAGGCTGGTGCGCGCGCGGACTTGTACTGCTTCACCTGCATCGGCCGGAGCAGGCCCTCAGCTGTTTCGACCAGGCCTTGCGGCTAAAGCCCAACTTTCTCGATGCGCTCTCGAGCCGCGCCACCGCGCTTCTGGAATTGAACCGCATCGACGAGGCGATCGCGGGCTTCGATCGCGTGGTTGGGCTCTATCCCGGCCACGCCATCAGCTGGAACAATCGCGGCAACGCCATGGCCGCGTCGCGGCGCTTCCAGGAAGCGGTCGAAAGCTATGACCGGGCATTGGTTCTGATGCCGGGCCTGCCGCAGGCAAGGGACAATCGCGAGAACGCCCTGTTCGAGTTGAAGCGCGCAACCCGCTGCCCGCCCGGCTATATGCGCAACCTGTTCGACAATTTCGCGCCGCATTACGACCAGACGATGCTGGAGAAGCTGGGCTATGCCGCGCACCGGCATCTGCGCAGCCTCGCGGTTCGGGTTTTGCCGCGGACCGAGAGGCCATGGCGCATTCTCGACCTCGTGTGCGGCACCGGCCTGGTGGGCGAGTCGTTCAAGGACCTTGCGGCTGGCGGGCGGCTCGACGGAATCGATCTGGCGCCGCGCATGATCGAAGCCTCGCGGGCGCGCGGCATCTATGACGATCTGATCCTCGACGATCTGGAAACCGCTTTGGCCGCGCCGGGACCGCGCTACGATCTGATCCTTGCCGCCGACACCATGATCTATATCGGTGATTTGGAACCCACGTTTCGCGGTGTCGCGTCGCGGCTGGAGCCCGGCGGATTTTATCTTTTCGCCGTTGAGGGCAAATCGGGAGAAGACTGGGATCAGACCGTGATGCACCGTTTCCGCCATAGCGAATCCTATTTGCGGGATTTGGCGCAGCGGTCGGGATTGGAGTTCGTCGCCTGTGAGGCCTGTACGCTGCGCCATGAATCGGCCGTGCCGGTGGCGGGCTTTGCGGTCGCGGTGCAGAAACCGGTGGCCGATGAGCCAACGGGTTTGCCGCCCGATTCCGGGACGCGTTAGGCGATGTCGGGTCACGGCATCTCCGTCTCCGCGCTGAACGCTGCGCGCAGCCATCACCAGGCCGGGCGTCTCGACGAAGCCGCGGCCCTGTATCGCGATCATCTGCGCGGCCATCCGAAGGATTGTGAAGCGCTGCAGGCCTTGGGCGCCATTTCCTTGCAGAGCGGTCAGTTCGAACGGGCCCAATATTTCCTCGGCGAGGCCGCGCGCCTCGATCCGGCTTCGCTCGATGCGTTGCGGCTGCGCGGTGCAGCGCTGATGCAGCTCAAGCGCCACGACGCGGCGCTTGCCTGTTTCGACCAGGCGCTGCGCGTGAAACCCGATTTTATCGAGGGGCTCGTCAACCGCGCGGTGGCGCTGTTCGAAATGAAGCGGCTGGACGAGGCGCTCACAGGCTTTGATCGCGTGCTGGCGCTCGATCCCCAAAACGCGGTGGCGTGGACCAATCGCGGCAATGTCTTCCAGGCGCTGAACCGGCTTGATGAGGCGGTCGCCTGTTACGACCGCGCGCTTGCCATCAATCCCGATCTGGAAACGGCAAAGCAGAACCGCTTCTACGTGCAGCTCGCATTGCGTCAGGTCAGCCGCATCGACGCGCGCGCCTTGCGCGAGACCTTCGACGACATATCGCCGCGTTTCGACGCGCTGATGGTGGACAAGCTCCAATATCGTGGTCATCTGCAATTGCGGGCCATGGCCGATCGCGTGATCGCACCGCTCACACCGCCGCTCGCCATTCTCGATCTCGGCTGCGGCACCGGTCTGGTCGGGGAGGCCTTCAAGGATATCGCCACCGGAGGCCGGCTCGACGGGCTCGATCTCGCTCCGCGCATGATCGAGGCCGCGCGCGCCCGCGGCGTCTATGACGATTTTGTCCTCGGCGATTTGGAAACCGTTCTGGCCGAGCCGGGCCGCCAGTACAACCTTATCCTTTCCGCCGACACGATGGTCTATCTGGGCGATCTCGCGCCCACCTTTGCGGGCGTCATGAACCGGTTGGCGCCGGGCGGCATCTACATCTTCGCGGTCGAGAGCAAGACCGGCGAGGGCTGGGAGCAGACGCCGGCAAACCGGTTTCGGCACAGCCAATCCTATTTGCGCGCCGAAGCGGCACGCGCAGGGCTTTCCTTCATCGATATGATGGAAACGGTCTTGCGCCTGGAAGCGGACGAACCGGTGCCGGGGTTGGTGGCCGCGCTGCGGAAGGGTTAGACCGTCCGCTTCACCATCATCTGCTTGATCTCGGCGATGGCTTCCGACGGGTTCAATCCCTTCGGGCACACGGTCGCGCAATTCATGATCGTGTGGCAGCGATACAGGCGGAACGGGTCTTCGAGATAGTCGAGCCTTTCGCCGGTATTTTCGTCCCGGCTATCCGCCAGCCAGCGATAGGCCTGCAGCAGCGCCGCCGGACCCAGGAACCGTTCCGGATTCCACCAATAGGACGGGCATGAGGTCGAACAGCAGGCGCACAGGATGCACTCATACAGCCCGTCCAGTTTCGCGCGCTCTTCGGGCGATTGCAGGTGCTCCTTGGCGGGCGTGGCGGACTTCGTCTTCAGATGCGGGCCGATAGACGCATATTGCGCGTAGAAGGCCGTCAAATCGGGAACCAGATCCTTCACCACCGGCATGTGCGGCAGCGGGTAGATGTTGATCGAGCCCGACACATCCGCCATCGCCTTGGTACAGGCGAGCGTATTGGACCCCGCGATATTCATCGAGCAAGACCCGCAGACCCCTTCGCGGCAGGAGCGGCGGAAGGTCAGGGTCGGGTCCACTTCGTTCTTGATCTTGATCAGCGCGTCCAGAACCATGGGGCCGCAATCCTCAGTATCGACGCTATAGGTGTCGAGGCGGGGATTGGCCTTGATCTCCGGATCGTAGCGATAGACACGAATGCGCTTGGCGCGTTTGGTCGGCTTGCCGTCGGCGCGTTTGGGGAGCGGCCAGGTCTTGCCGGCTTCAACCCGGCTGTCCTTGGGCAATCTCAATTGGACCATTTGGAGGGAATCCTGGGAAAATCGGGATGGTGATGGGTTGAGGAATAGCAAGCGGTTCCCGGCCTGACAATGTCCGGGGACAGCAACGCCAAGCCCTTCCTGGGAATAGGCGTGGCCCGGGGGCGGGCTCGTCTTTTTCGTTGCGGACGGGTAGCTTACCAGCTCAGGGGACGCGTAAGGATTGGCGTTGGGTATCGAGGACACCATTCATGCGGCAGTGGAGGCGTTGTATGACGCCGCGCTCGATGAAATGCTGTGGCCCAGCGCCCTGGCGCAGATCGTCCAGGTCACCGAAAGCCATGCCGCCACCTTTTGTGTGATCGATGGGTCCGAACGGCCGCGGCTTCCGGTGTTCACGAGTTTCAACTTCGAACAGCGCTTCATCGACGAATATCTCGATTCGATGGTGCTGCACGATCCGACGGTGCAATACATCGTCGCGCACCCGGACCAAAAGATCATCCACGACGCGGAATTCATCACCGAGTGCGAGAAGGACCAGCACTTCTATTACGATTGGCACGCATCCTTCAGCGACACGCGCCACCGGCTGGCAGGAATGGTGAGCCCGGCACCCAAAGTGCAATCGGGAATCACCTTGCATCGCACCCGCCAAGTCGGCGATTTCGAACCCGCCCATATCGAACGGTTCCGGTTTTTATACCGTCACCTGGAGCGGGCGGTGCGGATCGGATTCCAACTGGGCACCCTGGGCACGATGCGCCGCATGTCGTTCGAACTGCTCGACGAGAATCCGTTCGGCATCTTCGTTCTGGATGAGAAGGGCTATGTGCTGTTTGCCAATCGTGCCGCCCACGCGATGGTCGTGGCCGACGAGGGCATCGTGCTCGCTTCCGAAGGACTGTCGCTGGTGATGCGCGCGGACGATCGCAAGCTTCAATCGCTGATCCAGCAGGCATCGTCAGTGCGCGGGGCCGGAACGGGGGCGAGCGGCGGCGCGATGCAGGCGATGCGCCGTTCCGGGAAGCGGCCCTTCTCGATTCTGGTTTCGCCGCTTTCGCGCACCGCTTTGACGGTGACGGCGGTGAAGCCATCGGTGTGCGTGATCATCGCCGATGCGGATCGCGATGTCGCGCTGCCGGAACATTTGCTGCGCGCGCTTTGGGGAATGACGCCGTCCGAAGCGCGGCTGGCCACGCGGCTGGCGGCGGGAGAGGAATTGCAGAGTGCGGCGAACGAACTGGGCATCGCCTATTCGACCGCACGCACGCAACTCGCGGCTTTATTCCGGAAAACCGAAACGTGCCGGCAAGGCGAATTGGTGAAAGTTCTTCTCTCATCCGTTCCGCTGCACGCACGCTGATACGCGAGTTATTGCCGGAAACGACAAATACCCTCATCCATTTGATAGTGTCGCGCGGCGTTACATAGCGCATGAAAGCGCAAATTCGGTGCGCGCACGCTCAACGCAATATCCGGCGTGAATCAGCGCGAACCGGCTTGCGGTCTTCATCCATTTGATAGTGTCGCGCAGCCTTACATGACCGCGATAAGAATCGCGGCGGCATACTGCGGATCTGGCCCGCCTCCCCGATAAACGATTGAACGGCCTTAAATATCTGCGCAAGGACGAACTCTTACGGCACGCGGCATGCAATTTGCTAACTCCGAAAATCATTTCCATGCCGGATCGACGCGGCAATAGCATCGGAGACGTTCATGTCATTTCGCGCGCAGCTTCCTCAGCAGTTTGGCAATCCTTCGACCGCGCGTGCGACATTGAAGAGAAGCGGACTCGCTGCCCTGTTGGCGGCCGGCGTGTCGATATTCGCTGTTCCGGCCGATGCAACGGTGATCACCAGCGCCACGGGGAATTGCGGCACCGGCAGCATTGCAAGCACCGGAACGACGGCCAGCCAGCTTATTATCGGCTGCGCCGCGACCGGTTCGCTGGAGGTCAATGCGAGCAGCGCCGGCAATGGTTTGACCACCGCAACGGCAGGGTATACCGGCGGCTCGATCGGTCTTGTCTCCGGCTATTTCACGGGCGGCAATGGCAGCGTGCTGGTGAACGGCAATGGCACCGCCGGTTCGGCGACACTGAACATCACCCGCGCCGTGGAAGTGGGCTTCTCCGGCGGCACCGGCAGTTTGACGGTCCAGAATGGCGGCACCGCGCAGGTCACGACCAGCGGCAGCGAGATCACAATTGCAAACAGCAGTTCGACCGGAACCGCCACAGTGGATGGTGCGAATTCACTGCTGTCTTCGGGCTCGCGAATCTATGTTGGCTCCTTCTCCAATGCCGTGGGCTCGCTGACGGTATCGAACGGAGGCCGCGTGCAATCGACAGTGGCGCCAGGCGGATTTATCGATGGCGCGCTTGTGATCGGTGCCGCCAGCAATGCGTCGGGGACCGTCACCGTCACGGGTGCGAATTCGGTGATTTCCACAAACGGACTCATCGTCGGCGACAATGAAGCAGGCAGCACCGGTTCGCTGACGATTCAGAATGGGGGCGCAGTCAATGCCACGGTTCTGGCCGACGGCACCGGCGCGGGCCTGTCCATCGGCGCCGCATCGGGCGCAACCGTGACGGTCACCGGCGCGGGGTCCAGCCTGAACGTTGCGCCCGTGACCTCAGGCTTCATCGCCGGCAAGGACTTCAACATCGGCGGATTTGCCGCGGGCACATTGATCGTCGATCAGTCGGCGAGCGTCAATGCCGCGGGCACCAATGTCCATGTCAGCGGCGGCGTGAACGGCACGCAAACCGGCGCGGCGGGATTGTTGACCGTCAAGAATGGCGCCACGTTGACGGCCGACACCGTGACAATCTATCAAAACGGCACGCTCAACGGCACCGGCACCATCGCCGCCGATGTGGTTTTGAACGGCGGCACGCTCGCGCCTGGCAACTCACCGGGCACCATCAATGTGCTGGGCGATCTCGATCTGCTCTCGGGCAATGTGTCGCTCGAAATCGGCCCAGGCATTTCCGACCATTTCGATGTGTCCGGCAATGTGACGATCGGGAAAGATGTCATCGTCACGCTGGTTTTCGAAACCACGCCGAGCTTCGATCAGGTCTTCGATCTGGAAAGCTTCTTCACCCACACCGGCGGCTTCGATTTTGACCCAGCCTTCAACCTGGCATCACAGATTTCCGTCAGCGGTCTTGCCGGGGGCAGCTCCATCTTTGTGACGGCCGATGGTCAACGCACCGGCTTCAGCTCGCCTTTGGGTGTCCCGGAACCTGCTTCCATCGCGTTCCTGCTCGCGGGGCTGGGCGGCCTCGCCGCGATGCGCCGCCGCCGCAAGGCGGCGGTGTGATCGCGAGGGTCCCACGTGAGACGCTACCGGTACAGATTGTCGATAAAGCCGCTCGCGTCGAGTTCGCGCATGAGGCTGTCGTCATAGAACTCATCGGGCGAATGCTTGCGCATCTCGTTTGAGTCATAGAGCGCCGTGGTCTTCTTGAATCCCTCGTAACAGGGATAGGGCTTCATCGGAATCCACGCACCGCGCTCGTACAGCGTCTTGGCGTAGCCTTTGTCCTTGATGCCGTACCAGGTTTCCATCACCCCCATGGCGAGTTCGGGCCGCTCGCGAAACAGCTTTATTCCTTCGGCAAGCGCTTTCAGGAAGCGCCGCGCCGCCTCGCGATGTTGCGGATCCTTCAGCCATTCGGAATCGAGGATCGCGCTGTTCCCGGCAACAGTGTCGTTCCAATCATGGCTATCGGCGAGGATCGGCAGGCCTGCACGCTTGGCGGCGGCATATTCGCGCTCATAGCCGAAGATCGCGTCGACCGAATTGTCCAGCAGCACGCCGACATTTTCCGCATCGGGGATGATGGTGATGTCCTTGACCGGATCCCAACCCATGCGCTTGGCGAACAGGAGCGCATGGAAACCTGCAGTTGCCCGAAGCGCGCTGACGCCGATGCGCTTGCCTTTCAGTTCTTCTGCGCTTTGGATTCCTCTGCGGCCAATGAGATGGGCACGCACCACGCAATCGGTCGAGGCGATGACAATGCGATGGGGATTGCGCGCGGATTCCATCGCCTCCACCATCATTGGCGTTCCGCCATTGATGTCCACATCGGGGTTTTGCGGCGTGTTGATGCCGATGGCGCGCCAAATGCGCGTCAGCAGATCGGCGCGGACCACCACGCGGTCTTCTGCCCCTGGCGTGACCATCCAGAGTTCGACGTTGAGGCCGTATTTTTTATAGAGCCCCTGGTCCTGCGCGATGACATAGGGAAGCCGGCTGATGGACAGGGCCGGCACTCTCACAATAAGAGGAAGCGTGTCCTGCCGGCTGCACGAAAGCGCCACGCTCAGCGTCAACGCTAGGACGCCGATCTTCAGCGCAGTCTTCAAACGCAAACCGAGAGATGCGGCGCCTATTTGCGCTTGGTCCATTTCCGGATGGCATACGCTCCGAAGACGCCGATGCTGCCGGCGGCAAAGAACGCAATCGACGATGGCTCAGGCACCGCAACCGGCGGCAGAGGAGCGGCCATTGCAACGCTGGATACCATCGACAGGGCGAATGCTCCTGCCAGGCGCATATTGTTCATTGTAAAAAGCCCCCAAATGACCTTTCACAAATATTACGTGATGGTTCGTGCGCGTCAATAACGTCAAGCACGAGGCATGGTTAACGCTCATGCGCGCTTTGTCGCGATGAACACCTTCTCGCCCCGCTGCAGCCCATAGGTCAGCACATCCGGCCCTTCGGCGGTGAATTCTTCGAGCGCAAATCCGGCGGCGCGAATGCGCTCGCGAACGTCGGCGCCATAATAGCGGACGTGATCGGCCTGGCCGTAATGGCGCTTGCGATCTTCCGGTGTGGTGACACCCGGATTTTCGTAAGTGCGCGCCCAGCCTTCGATCACCGGCAGCATGATCAGCGCCACGCCGCCCGGTTTCAGCACGCGGTGGATTTCCGACAGCGCCTTGGCGTCGTCCACATGTTCGAGCACATGCGAGCAGACGATACAGTCGTAAGTCGCATCCGCGGTGGCGATGGCTTCGATGTTCAGCACGCGGTCGGCCTTGCCCGGCGCAATATCGGCGGATTCGTACCAACCGACGCGCGTCTTCAGCATGGTTGCCAAACCCGCTTCGGGCGCGAAATGCAGCACATGCGCCTGGCGAAGGAAGCCGCCGTGACGGTCGAGCCAGAGCGCAAGCAGCCGGTAGCGTTCGGCCGAACCGCATTTGGGACAGCGCGCATCGATCCGCCGGGGTTTTCCCCCCGCCTGGAAGCGTCCATGATAGCCGCAGACATTGCAGCTTCGCGGGAACGACGCGCCTTTCGATCCGGACACGCCCAGGGTCCGGCGCAGGAATTCCATCATGGGCGAGAACCTATGCCGAACCCAGCTGTTCGAACAACCAGGCGCATTCCACCGGCTCGCAATGCCATTCGCCGCTGACGACGAGCTGTTCGGCCCGGCGCGGCGCGCCACTGCCGAAATAGACGCTTTCCTCCACGCTAAGCGTCCCGCCGTTGCAGCGGAAACGCCAGCCCTCTCCATTGGGCAGCTTCAGGATGACGGAATCGCCACCTTGCGCCAGCGACAGCCGCACATCGGGGTGAACATGAAAGCGAATGGCGAAAGCCCGTTTGCCGGGTTTAACGGTCCAAGGGCCGGGGCTGGCGGGCACCAGCCGGTCGAGACCGTTGAGGATCGCGCCACGGGGACTGAGCGTCATGCGCCGCTCATGAATGGCTCCGAACGCAACCCGATAGCCGTCATGATGGGCTTCGACGGTTAATCCTTGCGGGCTCTCGCTGCGGCGCGTTTCGACATTGATCGGGCCGTCCACCAGCCGCGGACCCAGGAAGCGCGCAAGCGGTCCCGACCTCAGGATGGCCGCCGACGAGGTGTCGTCGATCATCAAGGTGGAATGCGCGGCCGTCGAACGCAATGCCGTACCCCAGCTATCTTCGTCGCCGACGGCCATGCCGCAATTGACGATCAGACGATTGTTCCCCGCGCTCATCTCGAATGCGAGGCAGCCCGCATGGGCCGCGGTCGAGAATGCGCCCACCGGCGGCGGGCCGGCATCGAGGATCAGAAGCGTGCGCCCGGCCGCCAGCCGCTGATAGCCGGAATAGGGCGCGTGGCCTAGCGGCCGGCCCAGCGCATCGTCGCTGTCGAGCGTGGCCTCCAAGGTGCGCGCCATGCTTTCGCTGCCGCCGTGAAAGACGGCCAGCGCGCCCCCGCCCATGCGGAAGAAGCGCAACATCGGGGCCATGCGGTCGAGCGCGCCGCGCAGGGGCGGGAAGGTGCCGGTGCCGGCGTGATCGAGCGCCTGCTGCACCATCGCGAGCACGCGATAGGCTTCGAGCAGAGCCTCGGGCGAGCGGCTGATATGCCCGCCATCCGGCAGGATCTGGCGCTCGATTTCCACGCCCAGCCGCTTCAAGCCGGCGGCGCCGAAGCGGGGATCGCCCAGACAATAGCCGGCAAGCGCAAGAGCGGCCGCCGCCTTCAGGCGCGGCAAACCATCCGGCGCTTCATCGAGGGTGCGCGAAAGCAGCTGGGCCTGGTTGCGCAGCGAAACGAACAGCCGCGACCGCCACACCAGATCGGAATTGGTCAGGAAAAATCGTCCGTGGGCGAACAGATTGAGAAAACGTTCGGCCATAATCTCCGGGCGCCAGGCAAGCGGCGTGAACCGTGCATAACGCTTCAGCCATTGCTGGGTGAGCTTGAGCGCCAAAGATCGCGCGAGGTCGCCGCCCGCGGCTTCGAGATGCCGCAACCAGTCGAAGCCATGCAGCGCCGCGGCAAAGGAATCGCCCGGCATGGGCGCATCGAAAACCGAACCTTGCCGAATCTCGAGCTTCTTGCCGCCGAGCCGAAACCGCCCGCGGATGAACGCATCGGCATCGTCCAGCCGGCGCATGCGCGTATCGCTGGGATGGAACAGGATGCGGTCGGGGACGGAGCCGCGAAGGGTTTGGCGGTAAAGCCATCCCTGACGCAGCCAAAGCATAAGCGGCATGTGCGCCTGCTTGAGGGCGAAGCGGGCGGCTTCCAGATGCAGCGCCCAGCCCAACGGCACACGCTCATGCACCAGATGCGGACCGCGCGGCGGCGCATTTTCCTGGTGAGTCTCGCGCCTATCCGCGGAGGCGAGCGATGTTGCCGGCATAACCGCTGGAATCCTGCCCTTGAAAAACCGCCGTTCCGGCGACCAGTACATCCGCGCCGGCTTGGATCGCAAGCTTCGCAGTTTCATGATTGATGCCGCCATCGACCTCCAGCATCACATCGCGTCCAGAGGCGGCGATGCGCGCGCGCGCGGCTTTTATCTTGCCCAGCTGACTGCCGAGAAAGGCCTGGCCGCCGAAACCGGGATTGACGGTCATGATTAGGATGAGATCGAGCATGTCGAACACCGGATCGAGCAATTCAACCGGCGTGCCGGGATTGAGCACATAGCCCGCCTTCTTTCCCAGCGAGCGGATGAATTGCAGGGTGCGGTGCGGATGCGGCCCGGCCTCGGGATGGATGCTGATGATGTCGGCGCCGGCTTCGGCAAAGGCGGCGATATAGGGATCGGCGGGTGCGATCATCAGATGGCAGTCGAATGGCTTTTTGGACTGTGGCCGCAATGCCTTTACGACCACCGGCCCGATCGTCAAATTGGGGACGAAATGCCCGTCCATGACATCGATGTGGATGAAATCGGCGCCTGCGGCGTCCACCGCCCTCACCTCTTCGCCAAGGCGCGAAAAATCCGCCGAGAGAATCGAGGGGGCGATGCGAACGGGGTTTGCCATTTGACCGAAACTATGTGCGCGATTCGTGGGGCATGGACAAGGCGAAACGCTTCCGTTCTGAATGAAACCGATATTTGTCCCACACGCGGCGCAGAATGCGGAACTCACGCCGTTGAACAGAAAACGCCGTTCCGCCGGAGTGGTCGATGCCGGCTAAACGATGGGCTCCGCGGCTGCCATTGCCGGCTTTGGCGATTGCCGTTCCGCTCTTCGTCTTTGGCGCCATCGCCGAGGACGTCGTCGAGGGCGAACCCCTTGCCTTCGACCGCGCCATTCTTCTCGCCATGCGAATTCCCGGCCGTCCGGCCATTCCCATTGGGCCGGCGTGGCTGCCGGAAGCGGCGCGCGACCTGACGAGCCTCGGCAGCTTTCTGGTGATCGGTCTCATTCTGTTCTCGGTGACGGGCTATTTGTTGCTGGAACGAAGACGTGGCGATGCCTGGTGGATCCTGAGCGCGGTCCTTGGCGGCATTCTGCTCAACGACGCGATCAAGCTGGCCATCGGCCGCCCGCGCCCGGATATCATCGATCCGGCGGTGGCTGTGTTCTCCTCCAGTTTCCCCAGCGGGCATGCCTCTTTGTCGGCGATCGCCTATTTGACTTTGGGCGCGCTGCTTGCCCGCACGCACCAGTCGATGGCCATGCGCATCTTTCTCATGTCGCTGGCGGGCGCGATTGCGATCCTGGTGGGCATCAGCCGGATTTATCTCGGCGTGCATTATCCGAGCGATGTCCTGGCCGGATGGTGTATCGGTTCCGCCTGGGCCATAGCATGTTGGGCAATCGCATTATGGCTGCAGAGTCGCGGGCAGATCGATCCTCCGGCGTCTCGCTAGGGAGCCGCATGGAATCGCATCCACGTCTGAGGGTTGCCGTGCTCGTGAATGAAGCCGCCGGGACAGTGCTGCGGCTGGGCGCAGCAAATCTGGAGGCACAGCTTCGTTCGGCGTTCGAACAGTCCGGCATCGCGGCGTCATTGATGGTCCTGGCGAGCGCCGATTTGGCTGCCGCGGCGAAGGCCGCGCTCGAACAGGCCCGCGCGGGACAATTCGATGCCATTATGGCGGGCGGAGGGGACGGCAGCATCCGCACAATTGCCGGCATTTTGGCGGGCACGGAGATTCCGCTCGGCATCCTGCCGCTGGGCACGCTCAATCATTTCGCCAGGGATCTGGGCATTCCGCCCGATCCGCGCGCGGCCGTCGCGGCCATGGCAACAGGCACGGTCCGCCGCGTCGATGTCGGCGTCATGAATGGCGCGATCTTTCTCAACAACTCCTCCATCGGGCTTTATCCCTTTCTGGTTCTGCGCCGGGAACGGCAAAGGCGACGGCGGCATCTTCCCAAATGGCTGGCGATGGTGCTGGCGCTCCTGCGTGTTCCCCGGCATCTGCCGCTCTTTCCGCTCACTGTGCGCGTGGAAGGATTGGCGGAATCCTGTCGCACGCCGCTCGTCTTCATCGGCAACAATGATTATCAGCTTGCGCTTCCGGCCCTGGGACGGCGCGAGCGGCTGGATGGCGCGGAACTTTCCATCTTTGTCGCGCGCTCCGACAGCTTTCGGGCGTTTCTGTGGCTCGCCCTTCGCATCATCCTCGGATTTTCCCAAGCCGCACACGAGATGCGCATCGTCAAAGGCAAATCGGCGGACATCGTCTCCGGGCGGCGGCGTCTGCTCGCGGCGTTCGATGGTGAAGTGGAACTTGTCCATCCGCCGCTTCATTACCAGATCAGGCCCGGAGCGCTCCGCGTTTTCGTGCCGTCCGAAACGAATGCGTGAGACCATGCGGAGAATCGCACAGATTTCCGACCTTCATTTCGGTAGCCACAGTTCGCGAGTCGCCACGGACTTGCTCGCGAGCCTGGCGGCCCACAATCCCGATCTCGTGGTGCTCAGCGGCGACTTCACCCAACGGGCGCGGCACGGCGAATTCGCCGAGGCCTGCATGTTTCTCAACCAGATTCCGCAACCCAAACTGGTCGTGCCCGGCAATCACGATGTGCCCCTGTACAACCTGATCAGCCGTGTTCGTACCCCGCTCAAGAATTTCCAGCGCCACATCGCGCCCTTGGGACTGGCCGGCGATTTCTTCCAGGACGAGGAAATCGCGGTGCTCGGCCTGAACACGGCGCGGCGGTTTCCGGCCAAGGGCGGGCGTGTCTCCTTCACCCAAATCGAAAAAATCCACCGCACGTTCGAAGCGGTGCCCCGTCACACCTTCAAGGCGCTGGTCACGCACCACCCCTTGGGCTACCCGTCCGGCGAGCCGCCGTCTTCCACCGTGGCCGGCCGCTCGCGTCATGTTCTGAAGGCGCTCGATGCTTTGGACGTGCATTTGATTCTGTCCGGCCACGGTCACCGCCCGCTCAGCGGGGCGATGACATCGGAAGCCGTGGAAAACCGTTCCATCCTGGTTCTGCATGCGGGAACCGCGATTTCCACCCGCACGCGCGAAGGGCATGGCAATACCTACAACCTGGTCGATATTCAGGGACCCGAAGTCGCAATCCGAATCATGGAATGGTCCACCGGAAAGGGATTTGCCGAACGCCACGAGACCGGCTATCGCGTGCAGGACAAGGGCTGGCGGCGGATTTCGCCGTGAGAAAGCCCAAAATCGCAGGTTTGGAACCGTTGACTTACCCCCTCCCCTCCCTACACTCCGGCGCACTCGAAATTCACGCTTCACCTGAGGAAAATTGAATGGCCGATGCCCCCAACAGCCCAGGGCCGAGCCCCAGGCCCTATGGGCGGCCTTTATCGCCGCATCTTCAGATTTACCGCTGGCCGATCACCATGGCGGCCTCCATCACCCATCGCGTCACGGGAATGGCATTGACTGCCGGCACGCTGTTCCTGGCATGGTGGTTGATTGCCGCCGCCACCGGACCGGACGCCTATGCGGTCTTCGCGCGCGTGGCCGGCAATCTGTTTGGCGAGATCGTGCTCTTTGGTTTTTTGTGGTCGATTGCCTTCCACCTTCTGAACGGCATCCGCCACCTTGCCTGGGATGTCGGCTATGGCTTCAAGGTGCCGACCGCGAAGCTGACCGCCGTGATCGTCTATGCGGGGTCGGTGCTGCTCGCCGGAGGCGCCTTTGCCGTCGGGATCATGGTGCGCAGGGGGCTCGGCACATGACCACGCGTCTGCGCACGCCGCTGGCGAAGATCGAGGGGCTGGGCTCCGCGAAAGCCGGCACGCTGCATTTCTGGCATCAGCGCATGACGGCGGTGGCGCTTGTGCCGCTGTCGATCTGGTTCGCCGCTTCGGCGCTTGCCTATGTCGGCGCCGATCAGGGGGCGGTGGCGACCTATTTCGCAGAACCGCTCAACGCAGTGCCGATGTTCCTTTTCATCATCGCCAGCACTTACCACATGTCGCTCGGTATGCAGATCATCATCGAGGACTACATTCACCAGGAGGGCCAGAAGATCGCCGCCCTGATGCTGAACCGGTTCGCCGCCTGGGCTATCGGCGCAGCATCGACCTTCGCGCTGATCAAAATGGCGCTGCATTGATATGACCGCTTATCCAATTATCGATCACACATTCGATGTCGTCGTGGTGGGCGCGGGCGGCGCCGGTTTGCGTGCGACGCTGGAAGCGGCGAAGGCCGGTCTCAAGGTCGCGTGCATCACCAAAGTGTTTCCCACCCGCAGCCACACGGTGGCCGCCCAAGGCGGCATCTCGGCCGCGCTCGGCAATATGAGCGAGGACGATTGGCGTTGGCATATGTACGACACGGTGAAGGGCTCCGACTGGCTGGGCGATCAGGACGCGATCGAATATCTCTGCCGGCATGCACCTGAAGCGGTCTATGAGCTCGAACATTTCGGCGTGCCGTTTTCGCGCATGGAAGACGGCCGCCTGTTCCAGCGCGCCTTTGGCGGCATGACGCTGCGCTTCGGCAAGGAACAGGCGCTGCGCACCTGCGCGGCAGCCGACCGGACCGGGCACGCGATGTTGCACACGCTGTACGGCCAATCGCTGCGCTATGACGTGAATTTCTTCATCGAATATTTTGCGCTCGATCTGATGATGGACGAGGGCGTGTGCCGCGGCGTCACCGCCTGGAAGCTCGATGACGGCACGATCCATCGCTTCCGCGCCCACCGTACGATTTTGGCGACAGGCGGTTATGGCCGCGCCTATTTCTCCTGCACCAGCGCGCACACCTGCACCGGCGACGGCAACGCAATGGTGCTGCGTGCCGGGCTGCCGCTGCAGGATATGGAGTTCGTGCAGTTTCATCCGACAGGCGTTTACGGCGCGGGCGTGCTCATCACCGAAGGCTCACGCGGCGAAGGCGGCTATCTGACCAATTCGGCGGGCGAACGCTTCATGGAGCGCTATGCGCCCAACGCGAAGGATCTGGCCTCGCGCGATGTGGTGTCGCGCTCCATGACCATCGAAATCCGCGAGGGCCGCGGCGTGGGGCCGCTGAAGGACCACATCTATCTGCATCTTTCGCATCTCGACCCCAAAGTGATTCACGAGCGCCTGCCCGGTATCACGGAATCGGCGCGCATCTTCGCTGGCGTCGACGTCACCAAGGAACCGATCCCGGTGCTGCCGACGGTGCATTACAACATGGGCGGCATCCCGACGAATTATCTCGGCGAAGTTCTGACGCTCAAAGACGGCGATCCTGACTGCATCGTGCCCGGCCTGTTCGCGATTGGCGAAGCGGCTTGCGTTTCGGTGCACGGCGCTAACCGGCTGGGCTCCAATTCGCTGTGCGATCTGGTGGTGTTCGGCAAGGCCGCGGGCGCGCGTGCCGCCGAAGGGCTGAAGACCGGCGAAAGCCATCCCGATTTGCCGGCAAGGGCGGGCGACGAGACGCTGGCGCGCCTGGACCGTTTCCGCAACGCCAAAGGAAAAACCCCAACCGCGGAATTGCGCTTGGCGATGCAGCGCGCGATGCAGGAGGATGCGGCCGTGTTTCGCACCGGTGAATCGCTGCAAAGCGGGCAAAAGCGCGTGCGCGATGTCTATCGCAGCATTCCCGATGTTAGGGTTTCGGATCGCGGCATGATCTGGAACACCGATCTGGTGGAGACGCTCGAATTCGACAATCTGATTCAGCAGGCCATCGTCACCATCGACAGCGCGGCGATGCGCACGGAATCGCGCGGTGCCCATGCTCGCGAGGATTACCCCAATCGCGACGACGAGAATTGGATGAAGCACACGCTGATCTGGTTCGATCACAAGACGGCGGACACAAACATCGATTTCCGTCCGGTGCACAATTACACGCTCTCGAACGATATCCAGTACATCCCTCCAAAAGCGCGCACCTATTA